>JAVYMA010000018.1 GCA_038740345.1 Methanomassiliicoccales archaeon | reverse complement strand
TTTATACATCTTTACTATTTTCTTCTGAAAAAGGTTTACAAAGCATATTTTTTATTTGATATTATAAAATATAATCTGATAGCTATTAAATATTCAGAAAATAAATATAATATTTTCCTATTTTTTTATAGAAATAGCACGCCATTAGTGTCCAAACTCGAATATAAATTATGTATCGTATTAAAATAATCTTTAATTAATTAAGTTATAACGAAACATGTTATATTTTTAATTAATTAATTGAAATAATGTTTGAATTGTTAGCTTGAATCAATTCATATCAATAAATAGTTGAGTACCAGTTCACGAGTCGTTCATAATTTATACAATAATATTTATCAATTGAAAATATTTTAGTTAGATTCATTATTAGTAATAATTTTTAATATTTCGTCTTTAATTGATTCTTCTAACCGCTATCATTATATAAATCAAGAAATATTGTCTGACAATTGTCAGATTTAATAATTTGCGCAATGTATTCATGGTGTGGGTAAATGGAGGTAAAAAATGAGGGCCGCTCTGTATGCTAGGGTCTCCACAGAAGATCAAGCTAAAGAGGGTTACAGTATAGCTGCACAACTTAGACGCCTTAATTCATATTGCAAAGCAAGAGGCTGGTCCGTAGTAGGAGAATATGTAGATGAAGGATTTAGTGGAAGAGACATAAAAAGACCAGCGTACCAACTCATGATGCATGAGCATGCTAAATGGGATGTACTGGTTGTTCTGAAGATGGATCGGATACATCGTAATAGTCGTAATTTTGCTGAGATGATGGACAATCTGAATCGATGGAAAAAGGAATTCAATTCGATGCAGGAAAATTTCGATACCACAACCGCGATTGGGCGATTCGTTATGGACATCGTACAACGGATAGCGCAGCTTGAAAGCGAGCAAATCGGTGAGAGAGTCAAGATGGGAATGATGCAAAAAGCGAAAAAAGGGTGTGGTTATCTAGGTTTCGCCGAGCCATATGGTTATGAATTTCATGAAAGAAGATTGGTTTTAAAAGAAAACGAAGCTTCAATTGTGAAAGAGATTTTCAATTCTTACTTAGCAGGGGCGAGTTTGGAACAGATCGCCAATAGACTGAATGCTCGTTTAATAACAACAAAAAAGAATAAAGTCTGGAAAAAAAGCACCATTGCGAATATATTAAAAAATCCACTTTATTGTGGATATATTGAATGGAATGGGATTTTGCGAAAGGCGCAGCATCAATCAATAATTTCCTTAGAAGAATTCAATAAAACTCAATTAGAATTGCTTCTTCGCCGTAGAAAAGCGTCGCCTGAATTAGAAAAACAAAAAGTAGAGTCGTGTGGTGTGGCGCATGGTTAGGGCGGCTCTGTATATTAGAGTCTCCACAGAAGACCAAGCTAAAGAAGGCTTTTCTCTTGAAGCGCAAAAAGAAAAACTAATAGCATATTGTGAAAGTCAGGGCTGGGAGATAGCAGCATGTTATGAGGACAATGGGTATTCAGGCAGGAATACCAAGAGGCCCGCCTATCAGAGAATGATGCAGGAACGCGATTTTTGGGACGTCATTTTGGTCATGAAGATGGATCGCATTCATCGCAACAGTAAGAACTTTATGACTATGATGGAAAATCTAGAGAAATGGGGAAAAAAGTTTGCATCCATGAATGAATCGTTGGATACTTCTACAGCCGTTGGTCGATTTGTGGTAGATATTATACAACGGATAGCGCAACTTGAAAGCGAGCAAATCGGCGAAAGAACTTACATGGGGATGATTCAAAAAGCTGAAAGCTCAGGCGGACCCATGGGCTCATATCCTCCCTATGGTTATTGCTTCAAAAGTGGCAAGATTGTGGCTCACGACACGGAAGCTCCTGTGGTTCTAGAAATTTTTCAATCTTATTATTCTGGAATTCCTATGGATGATATTGCTTGGAGGCTTAATCAAAAAGGAATATTGACTAAGCGCGGTTGTAGATGGACTGTTTGGTCTATCAGTCGCATACTTCATAATCCAATATATGCAGGTTACTTGTTTTGGGACGGAAAGGTATTAGCTACTGATCACGAACCTATAGTATCAAAGGAGCTATTCGAATCTGTCCAGAAAAAAATCAGATTCAGGCTCGATGCAAAAATTAAAATAAAGAAACATATGTTTTAAATAAAATATTATAAATAAATAATAATATTCAAATGAACATAAAGATAATGAGTAATATTTTATTAAGCCTGAAAATATATTTCAATTTTATATAATACCCTGCACTCAATAATAATATTTATATTTATCTATAAGTTCAACTTTTATCTCCTTAAAAGCGTTTAGATTGAAATTTAAAAGCCAACCGTTCATCCGAGATAGATAAAGTTTAATATATTCTATTAGAATGATATCAACCACAGGACTGCAATAGCAGTTCGGGGGCATCGAAAGGAAAGGGGGATTAGAATTCCGAGGATGTGTAATTTGAATATCGTGTAATGTTCCTACACATCATCGGAGATGGTGCAACCCCTTCAACTTTCAATATGTCCGCTAAAGGAGGAGAGTTGAAATGGCTGAAGACAGAAATATACACATAAAACTGGGGATGGCAGAGGGTCTCGGTTGCGTGCTCATTGCCTACCTGACCTTTATGGTCGCAATGTGGGGCTTTGAACAGGTTTCCGCTGGTCCCGCCATCCTTGCAGTAAGCTATTGGATAGGGATTGGCTTTTTGATCGTGACTGCGGTTGCGTTTTTCAATGAAAACTATCTGATGTCTGCGGTTTTTGGCGTCCTGGGTGTTTTTACCCTGGCGTTTCCGCAAATCGCATCCGATCCTGTGTTTGGAAATGGTGGCATGGCCGTTTTATTCGTTGGAATTATCCTCTTGGTTCTCGCCGTTGTTTCTTTGGCACAGCCCATAAGATTGCTTCCAATATTCCTGATTATTGCGGCACTGATGTTCTTCTTCATTGGGCTGTGGTGGGGAGACTTGGCAAATGAAACCTATCAGATGCTTACAGGCGTATTTGCCTTCATCACTATGTTGCTGGCGCTTTATTTCGTGGCAGCCGTAGGATTGTTGGTATTGAAGGGAAAGCCTGTATTGCCTCTGTTAATAAAAGGTTGAAAAAAGAAATATCAAACGACGAAACCTTTGGAGGGTGAAATTACCCTCCAGACAATATTTTTTTGTTTGATTCCGTAAAAATGAAATTTAAAATTATTATCCCTGATGCTGGCTTCAAAGCTTCTAAGAAAGGGAAATAATTTTTAAAAGTTTGTTAACATAGTTAAAGAATTAATTGTCTTTTAAATTTATAATTAAGAATGAAATATTTGTAATAATTAAACTTCGAATTTTGTGTTGATATTTGGGCTACCGTCTTTTACTTAATTGAACACAATAGTTCAATAAATTAATGTTTTCATTATAAGTAATATTATCATTTAATACTATAATACAATTATCAATAATAAAATTTATAACAATGATAAATCATATAATGATATAGTCTTAAATAAATTTAATAAAAGTGAAATTGAAGGTGAAATATGAAATGGAAGAAAAAACAAGTATCGTAATCAAATCCGAGACACGTGATCGCCTATTCCGTTTAAAATTCAGAAGGACTTATGATCAATTTTTAAATGAATTATGCGACCTATATGAAAATTCACAAAAAAATCAACAAGACAGAAATCAATAAATTATGGTTTATTTGAAAATTTCATAGGCAAGAATGAACAATTTTCTTGAAAAATTAGAAATTTCGATTTTTAATAGACCTACTTTTGTTTAATTCTTCGATGTACAAATTTATTCATTAGTTAATGATTTAATTTTTTTTAAGGTAGAAGCTAAACGAACTAAATTTTTATTGAACCTATATAAAATGCACATATTTGGCATAGAAGATAAAATTCCATTCTTGTAATAAAAAACGATTCAATAAGAATCTGAATTGTAAATTAATCAAAATTTCAATTATATAAAAAGATCGAGATCAGCAATAAATTTATATTCTGAAAATAGTTGGTTTATAATTAATATAAGCTTTTAGAATAAGTGCTTTATAAATTACATTATTATAAAGTAAATGACGAAAATTTGTCAAATCCGAGAAATGCAAGACCATAATTTCTAACTTAACAAATTCTTTGCCTGATTTTTTTAAAAAATTAGATAAAAAAATCGTTATTCGAAAATCGCTATTTTATCATTTTGTTATGAAGTTTTCGAATCATTTTATTTTTTATCAATAATTTTTACAGCTTTTTGGCGGATATAATTTTTAAGAAGATTAAAATAATAAAAATTAAAGTGGTATCAATAATTATTTAAAAAAGTAAACATTAATTAATACAATAAACTGTTTTAATATTATATTATTATAATATATTATCACTATATATTGTAAATTAAATTGATAATTATATACATTGATAATTTTAAATTAAATATCAATAGCGTATTTATTTTTAAAGATTTTTTTAAATGAGAAAATTGAGGTATAACACAAATTAAAAGAATTCAATCTTTCAAATTACAAAAGGTCATGTTTATCACTAGGTAAGAGATTTGATGAAAATAATGTCGGAAGATTGGACCGAATTATACCGGCCGAAATCTCTAAAGGATGTGGTCGGAAATCCCAAAGCTATAAAGGAATTAAAAGAATGGGCCATCTCTTGGGAAAATGGAATCCCTGTAAAAAAAGTGGCCGTGTTAATAGGCCCTCCAGGTGTTGGTAAAACATCCAGTGCCATTGCTTTGGCAAATGACTTTGGTTGGGGAGTTATCGAGATGAATGCTTCCGACCAAAGAAATGGAGAAGCTATAAGAAATGTGGCCTTGCGCGGGGCAATCTCAGATACTTTTTCTGACGAGGGCAACTTCTTATCACATCGCGAAGGAAGAAAAAAATTAATCATCCTCGATGAAGCTGACAACCTTTTCGGGAAAGATGATCAGGGAGCAATCCCTGCAATCGTCGAACTTGTTTCCATTACAAAGCATCCTGTCGTACTAATTGTAAATGATTTTTATGGTCTGAGCCGAAAAAGTTCTGCGATAAAAGAGAAAACTCTTCAGATAAAATTTAATAAAATACCTATTCCAACAGTTCGCGCACTACTTCGTAAAATAGCTGCCGCTCAAGGAATCTCTGTACCAGACAATGTCCTAGAGATAATCTCGAAGAATTCAAATGGCGACCTCAGAGCGTCGCTTCGAGACCTACAGGCTTTAGCATTAGGGAATCTTGAAATTGAAGAAAGGCAAGCACTATCTTTAGACAATCGCTTAGTTACTAAAAGCATGTACGATCTGATGGCTGAGATTTTTCAAGGTAGCAGCCCTAGGAGTGCACAGAGACTGGCGCAAGATCTTCAGGAAGCACCGGAATACATCATTCTTTGGGTTGAGGAAAATTTACCTTTGGCTTATCGTGATATCGAGGATTTATGTAATTCTTTTCAGCTCCTTTCCAGGGCAGATATTATGCTAGGTAGGGTTTCAAGGCGTCAGTATTTCGGTTTATGGTCATATGCCACTGATCTTTCAACGTTTGGGGTATGTGCCTCAAAGAGCAGATTGAATCGTGGCTTTATACGCTATCAATTTCCAGGTTATTTGATGAAAATGGGAAGAAGTAAAATCGTTAGAGGCACGAAACAATCAGTAGCAATGAAAATTGGATTATATTGTCATGCATCTTCGCAATATACCATGACAGAAATTTTACCATACATAGCTAGCCTATTCCGCTCTAATCGAGGATTTCGTATAAGTACTACTGAAATTTTAGATCTGACCGAAGAGGAGGCAGCTTTTCTACTGGGAGAAAAAATCGATTCAGCCACGGTGAAGCACCTATTCCAAGAATTGCATCGCAAACAAATGGGCGAATCTGAAGTGCATGATGGAATTAAACCCATAAGAATCAATGAAATTTCAGAAAAAACTTATAGTGAGGATGATAAGGCATCAGAAAACATCAAACAGAAAAGTTTGTTTGAATATTGAGGAAATATGCATGAGGCCAGAACTTAAGCAGAAATTGGAGAAGCAGCAATATAGAATGAGTGGAGATCATGCGGCGGTAAAGCTTTGTCACTGGATGAGGCAGTCTTTATTGAATAAGCGTCATTGCTATAAGCAGGAGTTCTATGGCATTTTCACCCATCGCTGCCTGCAAATGACTCCAGTGGCACACGATTGTACACATAATTGTATCTTCTGTTGGAGAGTTAGAGGGCACGAGGGTATGAATGAAAGTTGGCAGGAACCTAAAGAGATGTTAGATACCCTCATAGAACATCAAAGGAAGCTAATAACTGGATTTCCAGGTGATTCCCGTTGCGATATAAGAAAATACAAGGAAGCCAGGGATCCAAAGCATGTGGCAATATCATTAGCAGGGGAGCCAACCATATATCCCTATCTGGGCGAATTGATTGCTGAATGCCATCATAGAGGAATGACAACTTTTTTAGTAACAAATGGAACAATGCCCGAATTTTTAGAAAAGCTGAATCCTATGCCGACACAGCTCTACGTCACAGTCGCAGCTCCAAACAAGTTTGTTTATCGCGACGTTTGTCAACCACGTATTCCAGATGGATGGGAAAGATTGATGCGAACACTCGATCTCTTGCCTTCTTTAAACACGCGCAAAGTAATTCGCCATACACTTGTAAGAGAATATAATCTCGGCTGGGAAGAGGAGTATGCTAGGTTAGACAGACGAGCAGATCCAACTTTCATTGAACCGAAAGGCTTTGTCTTCGTTGGAGATGCGAGGCAACGTATGAGCATTGACAATATGCCATCTCATGAAGAGGTCGCTTCTTTTGGTGGGAAATTAGCTTTGCTCTTAGGTTTAAAAATAATAAAAGAGAAAAAAGACAGTCGTGTGGTGCTTTTATCTCAAGATGGTAAGAATCCAAAGTTAGAACTTGATTAAAACAGTTTTCGCTCCCCGTATCAAAAAACTCGTTCTCAATTTCATATCAGGATGAAAAGCGACTTATTGCAAGAAATAATGCATCAGTTTATGAACATTATTTAGGTATGTCGAGAGTTTTTAGACATGTATTTTTTTTATTATCTTGTTATAAATTTGATTCTTCCTTGTTGATTCCTAAGATTTGCTGTTGATCTCTATTCTCATTATCATTAAAAACTATCGTGTCCGAGTGACTTTTTAAGACCTTTTATTTTAATTTTGAAAAAGTAATACGATTTTTACAAATATCAACGCATTCTAATCGTTTCTAAATTCATGGGTGCTCTAGTTTCAATATTGAATTTTTTATATATAGCCGATGCCAAGTCGCTACATTTATGTTCTTCGCCGTGACCAATTATGATTCGTTCAGGTTTAGGTTCCAGTGTTGCAACATAGTTAATAAGTTGTCTTCGATCTGAGTGACCCGAGAAACCATCTATGTTTTCAATTGCCATGCGTATCGGAATGGATATCTGTTGCTTTTTTTCAGTAAGAATTATCTCGTTCGCTCCTTTCTGAATACGTCTTCCTAAAGTCCCCTCCGCTTGATATCCAACAAATATAAGGCAATTATTTGAATCGGGGGCCCAGGCTTTTACGTATTCGATTACAGGTCCACCACTGATCATACCATTAGTAGCTAGGACTACACAAGGATTCGGATCGCCGCATATATTCTCTCTCATTTCCTTCGAATCAACTCTCTTGAATATATCAGAGAGAAAAGGATTCTGACCCATCTGGAAGATTTGAGTGCGCAATTGAGAATTGAGATATTCAGGATAAGCTGTATGAATAGCGGTAGCTTCCCATATCATTCCATCAAGATAAACTGGTATCTTCTCAATTTTCCCTGTGCGAACAAGCTCTTCTAGAACCAGCATAACTTCTTGAGATCGACCTACGGCAAATACAGGTATTATCACTTTTCCTTTATTATTCAAAGTTCTTTCTACGACGTTTTTAAGCTGATTCGCTGCATCTGCGCGAGAAGGCTGAATGTCATGATATCCACCATATGTAGATTCCATGACTAGTGTTTCTAACCTTGGGAATTTATTTACAGTCGCATTAAATAGCCACGAGCGCTCGAATTTCATATCTCCTGTAAAGGCAATATTATACATTCCATCTCCAATATGGAAATGACATACTGCAGAACCAAGGATATGTCCAGCATTTTGAAAAGTAAGACGTATGTCCGGTGCGATATCAGTGGTCTCTCCATATTTTAAAGGAATACAATGTGTTACAGCCTCTCGTACATGAGCGGAGGAATATGGAGGTTTTTTCCTCCCTTGCTCCTCATCATGATCTCTCTTTTCATCATCATCCTTAACATTCCTTACTTTAATGGAATCCAATAATATTAAGGCCATTAGATCCCTAGTAGGCGGAGTTAAATAGACCGGCCCTTTGTAACCATACTTGAATAAAACCGGAAGCATGCCACAATGATCATAGTGAGCATGTGTTATTACTACTGCATCTATCGAGTCTAAAGGCATTAGTTCAGGAGCATTGAAATAAGGATGCACATCTGTGCTTGAAGGGTCTGCACCACAATCGATTAAAATCTTAGAGTCTCGCGTTGAAAGTAGTGTGCAACTTCTTCCCACTTCTCTAAATCCTCCTAAAGCTGTCATGCGCAACCAGCTTTCCCCGCTTTCTATTTTTGGACGGAAGAGCCTTCTCCCTACTTTTCGAAGGAATTCTTTGCGATCTTCCTGCACTTGTCGCAGATACTTTCGGATGTCAGAAACCGTTTTAGAGGGTATCGGAGGAGCGCGAACCACCTTTGGAGCCCAACCGACTTCTTTCTTAATCTCATTTAGAACAGCTCCCTGCTTACCTATAACCAATCCTGGAGCCATTGCCTCAATCGTAACCTCTCCTGTATCCGGCTCGAAATATATGTCAGTGACCTCAGCTTCCGGTGGTATTATTTCCCGAATACGCTTTTCCACTACTTCAGGGTCTGCTAATATTGAAGGATCCGGTCTAATGGCCACGCGCCTTCTCAATCCTTGGGCTAATTGACGTACGATATCGTTATTTGAGGCGAAGGCCTCCATGTCTTTGGTATATACAACCACCATTGGCCCTTCAAAATCTATGTTTGTGATGTTGACTGTGGTCGGAATTATGCGACGTACTTGATCCCTTACCTCGTCAAGCAATTTGTCTGCGCTCATGAATTTTTCACTTCTGACCCTTTTCTCTCTGAAATCTAAGAGCTTTATATAATCAAAGATAAGTGATTAAGAAGAGATTATTTTGGCTTGGGATAATCGATCCCCAGTTTAATGGCTCTTTTGCGTATCTCTTCCTCAGTTAATTCCTTATACCCGTCCTTGGTGATGCAAACTATGTTTATTCCATCCCCGGAGGCAGAGTCACGCTTCATGGCAGCATTCATAGCTCTAATGGTGAGGTCTATGCCTTCGTCCATAGTCATACCCTTTTCATAAAGATCTTCAAGAACACCATAAGCGAAAAGCGATCCTGATCCAACAGCAACGTAATCATCTCTTATAGAGCCTCCCGCTGCATCTAATGAATAAACGTGTCCGCCTGTTCGATCAATTCCGCCAAGGATGAGACCAACATAATAGAAACCCATAGAGCCCCCTCCCCGATGTAGAATGTTAGATATCAGGGTAGCTGCAGATTTTACGCTCATCCTAGTATTGCGTTTCAAGCGATAAAGCTCAACTTCTGCCTTGATGTATCTGGCCAATAACTGGGCATCACCAACCAAACCTGCTGTGGTTAATCCTAAATTATCATCAATCTTGAAAACTTTCTGCACATCTTTATGAGCGATCACATTCCCCATGGTAGCTCTCTTTTCAGAGGCTAGGATCACTCCTTCTTTGTTGACCAAACCTATTGTGGTCGTTCCTGTCTTCAATTGCTGGTCTGACACTTCCATCACGCCCTTACAAAATATGCTAAAAGATGGATTTTCTTTTTCGTCGAAATCGCACATAAAAGTAACCATATAAATACTTTCGCAAACTGGAGAGGACCAACTCAAATGATCATTTAGTTAATCTATGATATCAATTATGCATTCGTGTGTTTGACATTATGTGGGTTTGACATTATTTTGGATAATTATTGCGACTTTATGTAATATAATTGCTAAACTTGAACCAGCAATTATGCCAGTAATCAATCGCATCTGATTGGAAGACTCATACGGACTTAATAGCTGTAATGTTCCATCGATCATCATAGGTATAACTCCAACCATTAATATTCTAAAAGCAGGATTCAAATTGAATATAATCGCTAAAATCATACCGATAACCAGACCAGCGAATATTCCGACATCTCTAGCACAAAAAGGCATCTGATTCCCATTCAAGAAATATGAGCGAGTGGCCATTTGATGGCAATTAATATCTCCTATCCAATACACGAATGCTGGAATCGGATTCATGTTTGCTATGGATTCCATATTGTCAATTGCGTTGACAGTTCCAGAAAGATCTTTTATGCTGTTCTCAGGAAGCATTAGGGGAGAGATTAAAACAAGAAATAGCCAAAACGAGAAGATCGATAAAAATCCGTAATCCAGTTTTCTGACTTTGTTAGGCAATTTTGCCATAGCTAATGTGGAGTACAGAACTCGATATCAACTTATGGATTAACCATACATCTTTGGAAAATATTGAAAAAGGAAATAAAAGAGGCCGATTATAACAGTTAAACATGGAGGATTTGCCTGAGGAACTTAAAGCTCTTAAGAAGTTCCATGGACACTTAGGACCCTTTGTAGTTGTTGGATATAAAATGGGCATGATCGCCAGAGAGCGGCTTCATGGTAAGCTGAAGGCTGTTTCCTATACTGGTCAAAAACCCCCACTTTCATGCATTGTTGATGGCGTCCAATTTTCATCTTCTTGCACTCTTGGCAAAGGTAATATTGTCGTAATGGAGTCTGGAGATGCCAAGGTCCAGTTTTTAGATGATAAACATCTGATGGAAATCGAACTTATTGATGAGCTTAGAGAAAAATTAGAGAAGACGATGACCAATCAGAATGAAGAAGAGTTGGCTACAGAAATTTTTCATCAAAGGCCTTCAGAAATATTCCACATAACTATAGTAGAGAGAAGCCCGCAAACGATGAGAGTGAAATTAAAGTGAAAACCAGAATCGCAATTGGCATTCGTTTTGTTAGCCATTGTGCCATATGTTGCCAGTTGCCTTCTTGTGTAAGAAAAGTGCTGAAGAAGGCCACTATAATGCATAATTCAATTATGTAAACTCCTGCAATTATGATCATTTTAGCTCTTAAATCTTCATAAACAATCAGACCAGAAGTCAAGCTTAACATCCCTATGGTCAAACCGAGTACTATTGGTGCGAAGAACATGGCTGTATTTTGCATCATATCCATTATAGGTCTAGTTTTTTCAACAATTTCGAACTCACAATCTTCAATGTCAGATAATGATTTCGCCAAGCGCACAGCCACTCTACCAGCTGACACACTATCCGATAGTGCACAATTAACAACTGTTCTAAAGGCCTCGTAGATGAGGGGCCAATCTTCAATTTTATTCCTATTCTCTATAGCCTCTAACAAGGATATCCGACTGATTTTCATAGCATAAAGGATTTCCTTTATCCATCTTTCAAAATGCGTACCAGGCGAGGATTCAGCTGCTTCTATCAATGCCTTTTCTATCCCCGCTCCTGAAGATAATCGAATACCAATCTGATAAAGGCCAGAAATATATTCTCTCCTAACATCCATTAATTTAATTTTTTTTGGTAAAGGCTTTTTCTTCCATAAACTAAAGCTAATTAGAATGCTTAGCGCAATTAGGAAAATTTCTGGATAAGATATGGCTATCTCTATTATTATCATAAATCCGATTAGAATTAAAACAGCAATCCAGGGAACTAAGTCTTCCCACCTGATATTGTTAAAAGAGATTGTGAGGTTAGAAAGTGGGCTTATTTCAAGTATTGAGTATGAATAATAAAAAGAAAAAGTTGGTATTACTATTAATAAAAGAAAGGCGAGAGCCGTTATTGGAAACCTAGGCATGCTGATAACATCAACATAATTTTTATCATATGGAATCGGAGTTGATATGGCCATTAGCGGTGTCATTGATATGAGAATTATTGGTAAAAGAATACCTAATGCATATAGAATCATTACTTGAGTGCTGAGAGAGGATACATATCTCTCTACTATTTGTTTCAAACCTTGGACGGAAATCTCATGAGCTTTATCCATCAAACGTTCCATGCCTTCTTTGGTCGGCTCATATGTTGAGGCCATGATTAGGTGAAGTGAATGTTTCAGGGCTTGATTTATTGAGGACAAAGAGGAGATAAAAATTGTAAGTGACGACTCCACATCATCTCGACAGCGTGTCAAAACTTCCCAGCTCACTAAGGATAATCGTTTACCTAATTCTCCTCGATTAATGCTGGCTGCAAAGAATACAGCTTTATCCAGAGATGGAGTCAAAGTCATGCTCATGGCTAAAGATCCAATAACTGCGGGCGCTTGTCGTAAGAACGCTTTCTGTTCTCTAGTGGCTAATTTTTTAGGACCATTGCATATATGTGAAGATAGAAGAAAAGGTAGTATTAAAGCAACAATGGCAGCTAGAAGTCCCTCTAGGATTCCAACAAATATGAAAATAAAAAGGAAAAGTAACATTCCAACTATAATTCCTAAAATGAAAATTTTCCATGCATGTTCCATAACATTCTCATAAGATAACATATGTCGGCGCATGTATTCTCTTGTAACAATATCCGAAGGAGGTGCCAGAAACTTTTCAAAAAATGGAGGCGGTTGTAAATGAAGAGCCAAAAAGATTTTCATGACTGGACCTCCCCTTCCTTAACCAGCATCTCGAATTCTTGAACGATTTCAAACAAATCTTTTCCTTTTTCAATACCCTCCCAGAGGTGAGAATTGGCCCTTCTAGTCCAACCAGGTGAAAGGAAATCCATACTTCTCTTAATTGCATTGTTTAGAAGAATCTCCCTCATTCTTGCCCTAGCGCAAACATTTTCCAGGGCTTCTTGAAAACTTATATTCCATGACTGCGCGATTTTATCTATTAATTGCGACCCATTTTTTAAAATGTCTGAGCATCCGTTCTCATGAAAATTAATAATATTCCTAAAATCTCCTGGCCGTCCGCGCACCACTTCCGAGATTTCAATTAATTTGCGCGTTGGCTTTTGCGATCCGCGAGGTCTGATAAGGCCAATGGTCAACACCGCATCGGTTGCTAGAAATGCCTCTGGCGCGATTCCCATGTCGTGAACCACTCTTTCATACACTGAAACGGCCGATTCTCCATGAATGGTTCCCAGCACACTTGATCCAGCCTTCCCAGTTCGCATCCCATCGTATAAGACCTGAGCTTCTCGACCACGTACTTCTCCTAAAACAATGGCTGATTCACCCATACGGAGTGAAACACGTAATGCTTCTTCTGCGGCCGATTCGAGATTTACTTGGCCTGAATTATTTATCACAAGGGATTGAACCTTATATCCCATGGATTGCATTTGCCGAATTGGAAGCTCAAGGGTATCTTCGATGGTTAGGATTCTCTGGCCAGGCGGGAATTCAAAAAGGATGGCTCCTAATAATGTTGATTTCCCTGCTCCTCTGGGCCCGCAAATTAAGATAGTGGACCTACCATCTATCAGGAAAGATATTAGTGCAGCTGTATGACAATCAATCATGCCTGAGTTAACCAAGCGCATCAATGTCCAAGGCTCGGGGGAATGTCTTCTAAGGGCTAATGCTATTCCCTGAGGACTCAAAGGAGATCCGATTACGGTTGCCCTCGAGTCAAACCCTGGTATGTCAGTTTCCAATATAGGAAATGCCTGTGAAAAAGCGCGTCCACTGTGAAATTTCATACGGGCGACGAAAGCTCGGATTTCCCTTTCATCCACTATGATATTCGTCGTACACCGTAAAAATGAACTATTCTTACTTAAACCGGAAATAGTAACATGAATTGGATTAGTTTCACAGGGGGCATCGACATAGATATCCTCTAATCTACGATCGGAAAGAAGGATCTCGAATAGACCCAGTCCTGCCGTATAACGCGTAACTACTTCAGCCATGGAAAGAAGCCTTTGTTCGATTTCATGTGACTCCTTTCCTTGATACATTTTTCTACGCTGAACTTCTTTCCGAAGCTCTTTCAAAGCAATAGATTGGATTTGACGCCTGAGATGCCATTTCTCATAATCCTCATTGCAAGGTGTAAGAGACATTATCCTTTCTGTAGCAAGAATTATCAATTCGGTTTCAATGATATCTAACGTGTATTCCCATGGAGTGAGATGATATAATATATCTAATTCACCACCAACCGAGTATATACGTATTTTAGATCCAGCTACTTCGTATTCATCTAAAATTTTGCTGTTTAAAGGAGGGATTAAATTGAGCCAATAATGAGAATAACGGGGGCAAGTTCTCCGATCTTGGTCAAGTAAGCGTCTTAATCCTTTCATATTATAATTTAAACTTTCGGAGTAATATCTCGGAATCAGGACCTTCGCCATAAAATCAATCCTCGATGACCATAAAGGCCCTTTTTTGGACTTTCTTTTCGATTGTTTTTAATCTAGAATTTATATGGGATAGGTGGTCATTTATTCGATTAACGCAATTATAGCACTTTTCATTTGCCTGACGGACAGATTTCAAATTATTTTTTCCTGTTAAGGAGAATGGAATCGAATCTGCGAGCTCTCCAAAAATTAAAGATGGGCGCGAAGAGCAATTTTTGCATAAATGATTTTCTACTCCAATTGGCATTCGACATAATTGGGCGATTTCTGAAAGCTCTATTATTATCTCAATGGAGGGGCCTTCGTACGCTACATCAATATAACGAGATAGAATTATTTTTTCACAGTTAGAAGCTTCCTGAAAGGATTTCAGGCAGCATCGCATGCACATTTGTTCTTTTAGATCTTGAGGTCCAGAGCAATCGCGGCAATCGATTCTAACCTCGCCATCTTTTATTTCTGTTTGTCGTTCGTTCGAGCTTTCATTAATTAATTGAGTTTTAATTTTTGACCTGTAAGCCATTCTCATTCTCACCAATTGTAAAGAGAGAAGAGTTGGATAATTGGTCTGCTATTACGAGCAGATTACAATTCCTATACGAATCAATACCAGTTCTAATATTTAAGGAGATAATTTACGTTCATGGAGGTGCTAGCGCCCGCTGGTTCTATTGACGCTCTAAAAGCAGCCTTATTGGCAGGGGCTGATGCTATCTATTTAGGTGGGAAAAGGTTCGGTGCTAGAAAGTTCGCTCAAAATTTCTCCTTTGAGGAATTGATTGGAGCTATAGAACTCGCACACTCAAGGAGGGCGAAAGTTTACATCACCGTTAACACCTTAATAAAAGAGTCAGAATTGGATGACGCAATTTCTTATATCGGGGAATTAAAAGATATAGGTGCTGACGCGATTATTGTTCAAGATTTGGGACTGGCATCGTTGGTTCTTGACAGGATAAGAATACCTGTTCACGCGTCTACACAAATGGGCATTCACACGCCTGAAGGGGCTGCATGGGCGGAGAAAAAAGGAATAAAAAGGGTGATATTGGCAAGGGAATTAGGACTAAATGAAATAAGTAAAATTAAAAAGTCCACTAATATTGAATTGGAGGTCTTTATTCACGGAGCCCTTTGTTATTGCTTCTCGGGGCAATGCCTTTTCTCCAGTTTTGCCGGTGGCAGAAGCGGAAATAGAGGAATGTGCGCTCAGCCCTGCCGCAAGGAATATAGGTTGGGGAAAGAGCAAGGTTATCTTTTAAGCATGCCAGATCTATTTTGCGCTGAAATCATACCTCAATTACTTTCAATCGGTGTGAGTGCAATTAAAATTGAGGGAAGAATGCGCAGTCCCATATATGTTTATTTAACAACGAAAATATATAAAGCGGCGATAGCGAGGGCTTTGAAAGGAATTGCACCTTTGGTAACGGAGAAAGAAAAAAAGCTCTTAACTATAGCTTTTAACAGAGGTTTCTCACAAGGCTACTATACTGAATCTCAGATGAAATCCACTCTATATCCTGATTCTCGTGGATTGTTTCTAGCGGATGTCGAGGTTAAAGGAGGGTTTGTTTATCCTTATCCTATCGGGCTAAGTGAAGGGGACGGAGTCACTTTGTATCGTGGTGATGAGAAGATTGGAGGGTTCAAAGTCACAAAAGAGCATGTAGCCAATAGATTGTTGAGCATACAATTCCCTGTAAAAGACGGTTTTTACGAGCTCTATAAAACAAGAGATAATGAGTTTAATATGATTGAAAATAAAATTTCATCATTAAATTTTTCTCCTAAAAAGCAAAAGATGAAAAGACGGAAAGAAATTTTAAATTTCGCTTTTAGAGAAAGAAAGCCATGCAAACCAAAAATATCTGCTCTTGTATCTTCATTAAAAACAGCTGAGGCAGTATTGCCTTTTATTGATCGTATTTATTTTGATTTTTCTAAAAAAATGGTAGAAATTGAGGATTTTTGCAAATCACGTGGGATAGAATTCATTCCAATATTGCCACGGGTATCGCCCACCATCCCTGAGATAAAATCAAATTCAATAATGGTGTGCTCTATTGATCAGGCCCATAAATATCAAAAAAATAGGCTGTATGGCTACTACTCCATGAACGTCTTCAATCATTGTAGTACAGAGGGTTTCTATCAGTCTATGGCATCTGTTGAATTGAGTCGTGAAGAATTAAAAGAAATATTAGTAAGGACGTGTAATCGTATTGAAGTATTAGCATTTGGGCGAGTCGAACTAATGGTTTCTAAAGATCCTAATCTAGGAACGGGTAATCTTAGGGATCTTACTGGTAAGACTTTTCCTACCTATCGTGATACTTTAGGTTATGTTCACATTCTAAATTGTGCAGACTTATTGCTATTAGACTTTCTTGATGAGCTTGGAGAAATGGGCGTGGATTCATTGGCTTTGGATTTTAGGCGAAGAGCACCAAATCTAGCCTCACTAGTTGCTAAATCATTTTATTATAATGAAATAAATAAAAAAAATATTATTAAAAGGAAATGTGGGGCAATAACAACGGGTCATTATTTAAAGAAAGTCGATTGAAATATAATCGTAATCGTTTGTTTGAGTATTAATTAATAAAATTGATCAATTATGAAGAAATGGAGAAAATTTCATAATGACTTTTGTGGCATTGGAAGTTTCATTGAGACTTTGATAGCGTTGGTTATTGTGATTTCTGCAGTTAGTATATTAGCTTCGCAATTGCCTTTATTATTTAACTTTAACAGCGAGGACGAGCTGGAATCAGATGCCAACACAATACTACAAAAATCACTCTCCATGATGATGAATGAAAAAGGTTTATTAAAGCCAGAGCAACTAGAAAAAAAAGAAATAACCGCTATAAATTTATTGGTAGCTGATGGTTTTAAGATTGACATCATACCAATCTGCTGCCAAGGGGAGATGATAGAACCATGGACAGTGTTTTCTTCTGATTCTATTCCAAAATCCTTAGAGAGATGTGTAATTCTGAGAAGTCCGGTAGCGATTGAAGCTGGATATGGAAAAGTTATAGCAGCTGAAATGGTGGTGATAGTGTGGTAAGATTAAAAATTCCTAATCGAAGAGGAGTTGGAACTATCTTAGATGCTTGGCTGTTTCTTGTCACTATAATTGGTTTGTCATATTTCATTACCTTTTCAGGAATTATTCAATCTAGTTATGAAAACGAGAATTTTATTTCGAATCAGATTATTGAAAGGGTGACTAAAGCACATAGAGTACTTTTGATAACTACTGTAGAGAGGGAAGGCTTGGAGTTATGTATACCTGAATTTTTCAATTTAAGTGAACAGGGAAATTGGTCTCTTCCTGGGGACATCGAACTCATTGCCCAAACGATTCTCAACAATCTTCTTGGTCCTGATTATAAGTATTTATGGGAGATAGTTTTAAAAGATGTTCGCTATAAGCTGCCCTCCTCAGATGAGATAAAAGAAATAGGCTCAACCGTATTTTGCTCCTCTTTAAAATACCCTGCAGGAGGGGAACAGGATCTAACATCTCTTCTCCTGGTATGGAGCATTCTTTAGCTCATCTTTTTTTAACCATTTTTTTCTGCATTATTATCTCAGCTTTTTTTGTTGCTTTGGAAATTTCAAATAGAGAAAAGGCCATTGATGCTAAAACAAGAATGAATATCATAAAAGCAGAAAAATCCCATGTTACCGCTGAATAAAACTCGAAGTCTGGGTTAAAAAGTTGATACCATAGGACATGAAAAGCTATTAGAATCATTGCTGCAAAAGAAGTAAAATATAATAAATAGGAAAAGATTGAACGCTCGACCTTGAAGGTGATGCATTTTGAACTGCAATTCTCGCAGTTGTCTCGCGAGTACCAATTCCATGGCCTTAGCTCATGGCATTTGGGGCAGTAACAGTATTTCATAAAAATCCAATACGAGCACCACTATATTATTCTCTTTTAAGTAGGGATAGAACATTATGCGCCGAATTTTTCAGACCTCCCTGCCTTATCCAATAGAATAGGCAGGACGTCCATGCCTCTTATTCTCCCCAAACCACCTTGAGAACAACTACCCTCATCAAATCTGGTGTTGGTGTCTGGTACAATGCCTTTGCAATATATCATAAATGGTACTGGATCTCCTGTATGATCCCCTACTTCAATAGGCGTACAATGATCAGCCATAAATGCTATTACAACGTCCTGTGAAAGCCCTTGTCTCAAGATTCCAGCCATTTCATCCAACTGCTCAATAACATTGACCTTTTGTTTTGCGTTTTTATCATGAGAGGCGATATCTGTGGCTTTAATGTTCATTAGAACGAAATCGTAAGTCTGCAATAATTGCAATGCCTTTTGGGCCTTTGATATCATATTTGTGTCCAGGCCTCCTGTAGCACCGCTTATATCCACAACATCAATGCCACAAAGTCTACATACGCCCTTTATTAATGAGACGCCTGCTACGCATGCGCCTTTCAACCCGTATCGCTCACTAAATTTTTGGATATCGGGGAATATGCCAGCTCCACGAGGTAATAGTATATTTGCAGGGGGTTTGCCTTGCTCACGCCTTTTCACATTTATTGGATGTTGATCCAGAACTTCATATGAAAGTTTTACGAACTGGTTGATAACTCTGGCTGTTTTTCTAGCCTCTGGCTCTAATGCTCGAGACTTTTGTACTCGGGATTCAGCATGAGGGTCTACATCAGTCACCTTTGCAGAAAGGCCTTTCCCTCTTAGCAGGAGAACTGCTCTATGCTCAGTAGCTTCTTTTACAATTATATCAACACCTTCAATGGTTAATCCATTTAGTGCCTCAACTAAAAAGGTTGTTTCTGGCTCCTTTATTCTCCCCGCTCGGCGATCTAAAACATTCATCTCACTATCAACAGTAGCAAAATTGCATCGGAGAGCAATATCACCATGTCTCCCTTCGATTCCTATTCCAGCTGCTTCTATAGGTCCCCTGCCTGTATAAACGCGATATGGATCATATCCCAAGATGGCAAGATGTGACGTGTCACTTCCTGGTCTAATGCCGGGTGAAATAACATCCACAATTCCTGTTGCACCTTGCTCAGCGAACCAATTGAGATTTGGGCGATTAGCTGCTTGAAGTGGTGTCTTCCATTGCAATTCCTTTACTGCTCTATCACCCAGGCCATCCATAACCACAATTAATATCTTTCTCGTCAGCATCGTACCAATAACTTTAGTATAACTTGTGAAATTAAAAAAGAAAACGGTTTAATCTTCAACTCTCTTCAATTTTGATTCCATCTCGAACCCAGATTTCAGCTGGTAACGTATTATAAAGCTCTTTCTCTTCATTTTGAATTATTTCATCCTTTGAGAACTCCTCTATCTTTTCAGTATTTAGATACCAATAAAAAATTCTCCAACTACGACCATTGGGCAGTAAAGCTTCCTCCCAAGCAGTTTTCAATAGCCCCATATCTTGTAGGAAATAAAATAAACGTCTATCTTCCTGGTCAAGAGTATTGTCTATAACTTCATTCTCAAAGCCAAAATAATTTAATACCCTCAATGCCAAAGTATCAGCTGCATCTTTTTCCAAACCAACCTTTTTGGCAATAGCGCGTGAAAGTGAAGAATGTCTAGAAACGTCGAACTCTTTCATTATTATCCCTTTCATTTCTCTTTGTTTTCAAAATATTAAAATATATTCAGCGTTGTTTCGATTATAATAAAACATTTATTCGAATGGCGATAAATTTCTATAATCTAAAATACGGATAAGCATATTGTTAACATATCATAGAACATTCTCGACAAATCAAGTATTTTATTCAAATTGCCGATTCATTGTATGAAGATTATGAAATGTCCTTCTTGTGGTGAGGAAATGGAGGATGGATGGCTAGAGACTGAGAGTCTAGTTTCTGGAGTAAAATGGAGGAAGGAAATTAATTCGCTTTCCCGTATAGGTTTAGGAGGGGAAAGAATATATGAATCCAATCTTTGGGGCATTGTACATATAAAAGCTAAAAGATGTCCAAAATGTCGCCTTATAATACATAATTATTAGTTTGTATTATATAAAATTTAAATCAGGTTTCCATGATCTATAGTAGTCTTTGCTGTTGACCTATTGGAACGTTTAATCATTGGGTTAGATTTTTATACGATAGATCATGTATTTTAATTTATTTATTCAATTTTATGAATCTATTTTAAACATTTTTTAAGCTTATCTCTTTAGCCTAAGTAGTAAAGCAAAAGCAAGCTTCTATTTTAAATCCACTCACTTCACCTGAATCCTAAATTTTTTCATAAAATTTGGATGATATATGAAAAACTTAGTGGTCAAAATCAACTAAGCACCTAGTAAATTTCAATACATTTTTATTATTATATTTTTATTTTATAAAATTTAAGACTAAAAATGTGCAGGGGGTGCGATTTGAACGCACGGACCACTAAGGACAGGATCCTAAGTCCTGCGCCGTTGGCCAAGCTTGGCTACCCCTGCTTGTGGCGTGTGATGCTTGCCATATGAATAAACTTTACCATTGTTTTAAAAGATCTAAATACTTCCTAAAGGGTCATAGTTTCAGGTAGAGTTTATTAACAATAATTCTTCGATATCATTATCATCCGTATCATTGTCAAATATATTTTTTTAAAATGCAGAAAAAAGGGCTAAGCAAATTACATTATTTTGGAAATCGGTTCCATTTCAAATAATATAAAAATATATTTAATAAATATTTTTTTATTTATTATCACAATATTAAATTATAAATTTCATTAAAAATTTTCAAAAATTATTAATCGAATATTGGGCTTAAGCGATAGATATTAGATATTCTTTCATTGTTTCAAGCGCTCGTTTTCTGCTTTTTGGATAAGTTTTTATTTTTCCATGTACAGCAATGACATCGTTGCCCTCATTTTTTTCTCCTAAAATCATTATTCCTTCGAACGCATTTTGCTTATCCAATCTAAAAAAGAAGGAACATTCTTCATCGACTCTTCTTTCGAGATCATCAATGAGCGTTTGTAAATCTCTTTTTGATAATCTACTGAAAACTTTTCTGATTTCAATGGATGAACGAATATCAACATCTAAGATTATTATCGGGTTGCCATGATGTCCTTCACATTTCATACGCCCTACATTATTTTCTTCACAACCAGAGGCGAAAATTAAAGCCTTCATCACTTTTCCTTCATCCTCAGTAGCATGGCAAAAGGCTCGAAAGTGCAGGTTGTGCAAACTCATTAGTGGTTAAAAAGAAAAGTGCATTATTATTATTTTTGTGTTTGCACATTGATAGCCAGTGACATGATTATAGATGATAACTATATATTCAGAAAGCCTAGACTAAATTTGATATTGTGATAGAAGTGAGATTTCACGGCAGAGGAGGGCAAGGTGCAGTAATAGCATCAGAGCTCCTTGCGCGAGCAGCCGTTTTAAATCGACTGCATGCAGCCGCTTTCCCTTTTTTTGGTGTGGAAAGAAGAGGCGCACCTGTGACATCATTCTGCCGCATCGATCTGAAGCCAATTCGCACGCATGCAGAAATATACTATCCTGACTATGTAATAGTCTTAGACTCAGATCTTCTCACAATGACAAATGTACTTCATGGTCTTAAGCCAGATGGTATTATTTTGATTAACACCCCCGATGAGCGACGTGAAAATTTGAACCAGAAATGGCCTCGTGTAGCCACAGTAGATGCCACAAGAATAGCTCTCCGGCATGATTTGGGCTCAGAGACAGCACCGATAGTGAACACAGCCATATTGGGTGCATTTTCTAGAATTTGTCCTCAAATACCGTTGGAAAAAATCATTGAGAGCATCATGAAAGCATCTCCAGGAAATAGGGAGGAAAATGCAGCAGCGGCAAGGGAGGCTTATGAGAGCGTAAAGGGGGTGTGGTAGATGGAGACATATAGGGATCTACCCCAGTCGAGCTATACATTACAAAGCACTGAAAGCGTACGCACAGGTACTTGGCGCACACTTCAACCAGTGATTGACTTGAAAAAATGTACCCGTTGTTACACATGTTGGAAATTCTGCCCAGATGTAAGCATAGAGGTAAGGGAAGAAGGCGATTATCCTCGTGTGGATCTGGACCATTGCAAGGGTTGCGGTATCTGCTCCAATGAATGCCCGGTGGGAGCTATTTCCATGATGAGGGAGGATGCAATATGATAGATTTAATGACAGGAAATGTGGCAGCTGCTAAGGCAGCAATGCTCGCCGGAGTCGAAGTCGTTGCGGCTTATCCAATAACTCCTCAAACTTCGATATCTGAGAAACTAGCCGAGATGGTGGCCAATGACGAGATTAAGGCCAAATACATCAAGGTCGAAAGCGAACATAGTGCGATGGCAGCCCTTATCGGAGCATCTTATATGGGAGCAAGGACGTTTACAGCCACCTCTTCCCAGGGTCTTGCGCTAATGCATGAGATGTTGTTCTGGGCCGCAGGGGCGCGGCGTCCTATCGTAATGACCGTGGTTTCACGCTCTTTAGGACCTCCTTGGAATATTTGGACAGACCATATGGATGTCATTGGAGAGAGGGATACTGGCTGGATGCAATTTTTCTGCGAAAATAATCAGGAAGCTTTAGATTTGATATTATTGGCATACAAAGTAGCAGAAGATAAAGAGGTAATGCTACCTACAATGGTCATCGAAGATGGCTTCATTCTTTCCCATACCTTTGAAAAAGTAGACATTCCTGCCAAAGAGGAGGTCGATTTCTTCCTGCCCCCTTTTAATCCAGATGTTAAGGTGAACTTTCGTAAACCTCGAAGATACGGAAGCTTAGTCATGCCGGATTGGACCATGGAATTTCGTTATAATAATTACCTGGCGATGGAGAAGGCAAAAAAGAAGTTCGCAGAGGCAGGATCCGCATTTAGCAAAGCTTTTGGTCGCGATTACTCAAGTCTAATTGAAAGTTATCGCTGCGAGGGCGCAGAAGCAGTCCTTATCATAACTGGATCAGCTGCAGGTACGGCAAAAGTAGCTGCGGACCGCATGCGAGAGCGAGGCAAAAAAGTGGGTGTGGCAAAGATGCGAGTTTTCCGTCCATTCCCTAATGAGGAGCTCCTAAAGCTCGCTGAGAATGTTCGAACAATCGGAGTATTCGACCGCAGCTACACTTTTGGCTATGGAGGTGCGATATATAGTGAGGTTCGGAATGCATTATTCTCTTTGGCAGCAGATCTCAAGGTTAAAGGTTACATAGGGGGCTTAGGCGGAAGAGATGTGACTGAAACAGATTTCGAGAAGATATTTGATGATCTTTTAACTCTGCGTAGAAGCGGCTTAGCATCGAATCAAGTGGATTGGGTGGGGCTGAAGGATGGAAGTATGAGGTGGTGAAATGTCTAAATTCACCATCCCTAAAGAAGAATATTTAAGCAAAGGACATTCGGGCTGTGCCGGCTGCGGAGCCACTTTGCTAGCTAGATTTTGTCTAAAAGCCTTAGGCCCAAAGACAATCATAAATTCACCTGCTTGTTGCTGGTCTGTGGTTCAAGGAGTCTGGCCCAGAGCCGCTTTAAAAGTTCCTGTAGTTGACCATGCTTTCGAATGCACTGGAGCAGTGAGTTCTGGCATTCGTGCCGCCCTCGAGATAAAAGGAATAGATGATGTTACTGTTGTGGGCTGGGCTGGAGATGGTGGCACAGCGGATATTGGGTTACAATCATTATCTGGTGCGATTGACCGCCGGACAGACTTCCTTTATATAATGTATGATAACGAAGCATACATGAACACAGGCGTCCAGACCTCCGGATGCACGCCTCTCTATGCTTGGACCAATACTGATCCAGGAGGGAAAAAGAGGGAATGGAGAAATATTGGAAAGAAGCGAATCATGGATATGCTTATCGCAAATGGGATAGTCTACGGAGCCACGGTCTCCATAGCTTATCCCGAAGATCTAATCGCCAAAATTAAGAAGTCAAGATGCATTAAGGGACCCAAGTTCATTCATGCGCTGTCTCCTTGTCCTCCTGGCTGGAAGATTCCTACTTCCAAATCGGTAGAGGTGGCTCGCTTAGCAACACAAACTGGTATATTTCCGCTCTACGAGTACGAGAACGGCGTAATGACGCTTTCCAAGGACATCAAGAACAAGCCCGTGGAGGAATATCTGATGTTACAAGGTAGGTTTAGGCATTTGACCTCTGAGATGCTATTTGAGATACAAAAGAAAGTGGACGAAGAGTATGAGGCCCTGAAAGCTAGATGTCAAAGGAGCGGTTGAATCTGGTGCCACAAGGGACTAAAGCATTGATGTTGGCCAATGAGGCAATTGCACGCGCTTGCCTTGAGGCAGGAGTTGCGGTGGCAGCTACTTATCCAGGTACACCCTCTTCAGAAATAGGAGGCTATCTCGAGTCCATGTCCAAACATACTGGCATGTATTTTGAGTATTCTATAAACGAAAAGGTGGCATTAGAAGTCGGAGCCGCCGCCGCAGTTTCCGGATTGCGTTCGTTCGTCTTCTTCAAACATGTTGGTCTAAACGTAGCGAGCGACCCTTTCATGTCGTTGGGTTATGTCGGAGTCCGCAAAGGTATGGTAGTTCTTAGCGCTGACGATCCATCTATGCATTCTAGCCAAAATGAACAAGATAGTAGATTCTACGCCCGCCTTGCTGGTGTGCCAATGATTGAGCCTGCAACACCTGCCGAGGCAAAAGAAATGGTTCATGTAGGATTTGAAATATCAGAGAAATTGGAAACACCAGTATTACTTCGCACCTCTACCAGGGTTAATCATGCGCGTGGTATAGTCGAATTAAGGGCATTGCCAAATATTTCCAGGAAGGGGCATTTTGAAAAGGATCCTTTTCGTTTCGTGCCAGTTCCCGCGGTGGCTAGAAAAGGTCGCATCAGGCAATTGGAATGTATGAAGTCGGCTTTGGCCATTTCTGAAGAGTCACCATTGAATTTTGAAATTGGAGACGGTAGCGTAGGCATTATTGCTTCAGGTGTAGCCTATACATATGCCAAAGAATTCATCGAGGATGCCTGCATCCTTAAATTGGGCTTCACTTGGCCGTTGCCCGAATATAAAGTCAAAAAATTCCTTCGAAGATTCGACCGTGTTATTGTATTTGAGGAATTGGCTCCTTTGGTGGAAGAGCACGTGCAGCGCATGGCCCGAGAAGAAGGGTGTCAAACTCAAGTGTTAGGAAAGCTATCTGGGCATCTTCCCATGGCTTTTGAGTATACTCCTGATACGGTCTTGGCTCTTAGGGAACAAATCTCAGTTAAAAATATGAAAAAAACACCTAAATTTGAATCAATACCATTACCTACTCGACCTCCTGTCCTTTGCGCTGGCTGCCCGCATCGTGCAACTTTCTATGCAGTAAAAAAGGCTTTAAATGGCAGGGAAGCTATATTTTCCACTGACATTGGTTGTTACACACTTGGGCTCAACCCACCCCTAAACTCCGCAGATTTTCTGTTGTGCATGGGCTCGAGTGTGGGGGCAGCGGGCGGATTTGCAGAGTCAACAGATCAGAAAGTAATCGCGTTCATTGGGGACTCCACCCTTTTCCATTCTGGCATTCCAGGTATTATAAACGCTGTTTTCAATAAACATCATTTCTTATTAGTGGTGCTTGACAATGGCACGACAGCAATGACGGGGCATCAACCGCATCCGGGAACGGGAAGATCTTCGCCAAGCCCCACCACGCCCGTGGACATAGAAATGATGTTGAAGGGTCTGGGAGTGCATAATATAGGTACAGTCGATCCTTATGATTTATCCGCTACAATTCAGGCCATCAAGACCGCTTTAGATACTGATGAATTCTCAGCCATAATTTCACGTCGCCCCTGCCCTCTAGCATTGATGCGTAGGGGAAAGTTAGAACGGAAAGCTTTCATCATCGATAAATCGAAGTGTGTCAGGTGCCGCACATGTTTCACAAAGTTCACCTGTCCAGCTCTATCCTGGGATGGCATAGATGTTAGCATTATCTCAGAATTGTGCATAGGATGCGGGTGCTGCGCTCAGGTATGCCCGAAGAGAGCAATTGAGGTGAGTAAATGACATTTAACATCTTGATAGTCGGAGTGGGTGGACAGGGAGTCCTGCTCGCCTCACGAGTATTTGGAGAAGCGGCCATGAGCGAGGGTCATGAGGTGGCGATGTCTGAAGTCCATGGCATGGCACAACGCGGAGGCTCAGTTAGCGCAGTGGTCCGATTCGGAAGAGGAACAATATCCCCCCTTATACCCAAAGCAGGTGCAGATCTTATACTTGGTTTCGAGCCAGTAGAGACTTATCGAGCTTTGCAATATGCAAATGAGAACACGATGATCGTCACCGATGTGCAAAAAATAATCCCTATAACCGTTACGGCAGGAAGTGAATCTTATCCCGAGGTGGAGAAACTCATCACGGCCATGCGAGATGCTGGTTTTAGCGTCCTACCTTTAGAAGCCACCCGATTGGCGGAAAAAGCAGGGAGTAAATTGACAGTGAATTCCGTGTTGATAGGTGCCGTATCAGCGCTCAAGGGATTTCCCCTGTCAGAAGAATCTTTGCGTTCTGCTTTGATTGCTAGCGTTCCCGAAAAGGCAAAGAAGATTAATGAGCAGGCTTTCGATCTTGGCAGAGAAGCCGTGAAGCTCTAATGCTCAATCCACCCTGACCATGGTGCCAAGGCGGAATCCGACTACAACATTCCGAAATCCTCTCAAATCACGATCAAGGTTAGGATCGCCAGTATCAACTCTAAGGACCCTGGTCTCGCGCAATTTTGTAGGAGCTGCGAGAATAACCAAATTTTCTAGCCCTACCTTGCGCAGGACTTTGGGAGATATCTGCTGATTTCCCCTGCCTAGAATGAAACCTTGCGCTCCAATGGGAGTCACCAAGATCTTCGCCTTTGGGTGATGTTCTAACAACTCCAAGAGTACAGATTCACTGGCGTCCGCCGCAACCACCTTCCCATCCAAGATGACATCAACTCCTAGGAGTGTCTTAGGTATTTTCAATTTGCGAGCCACCGCCTCCAAAGTTGTCCCAGGGCCAAGAATATAGAGAATTCCAGGCTTAATCTCATCTACCACATAGTCAGCAATAGCCTCTTTCTCTGCTTCGATATCGTTACCTTCATAGTCACCTTTAACAGGTTGTACCATGGATTTCTCATAAGGAGTGAGCAAATATCCATAAAGACGAGCGCTGAGGCGCCCTTGCCTAAAAGCCTCTTCATCTATATCCATTACTTCTGACTTACGAAGCGGAAGCCCTTCCTGAAGGTATTTCCTAAAAAGGTTCGCCGCATCTTTCGGTGTATTAGCAAAAACAGCTGAATGCATTTTTACTCCAGAAGGTACGCCTATTACAGGGATCGTTTCACCCACAGCGTCTAAAATGTCCCTAGCTGTACCATCTCCGCCAGCAAATAGGATCAGCCTAACATTTTTTTCTAGGAAGATTTTACAAGCGATTTTGGTATCAAGAGCAGACGTTTCTGATGAGACTATATGGATAATATCATGAGGTAGACTGAGCCTACTTAGCAAATCCCCTCCCATTCCTCCGCTAGCGGTTAGGAAGGATATACCCTCCAAAAAACCAATATTCTTTAGTGTTTGACTCATCCTTTCCTCTGCCTTTGGAATAGCACCTCGCCGTCTCGCCTCTATTACAATTGAGTATCCATCGGTGCCTTTCAGACCTACTGAACCTCCCATTCCCGCTACAGGGTTAATTATCAATCCTATTCTCACGAAGGACCGATTCTTTTAATCAAATAATAAATTACATGTTATTACGCTCGTTTAAAACTGATTTTTATTACGGAAAAGCTGGAAAGATAACACTTCAAAACAAGTTCAATTATTTTTAAATAAAAAATCGTTGGGGCTCGTATAATTAAGATAAAGCCCCGTCCTGCTTTCACAGACCAGGTATAAAGGTAGTCAACGCATCAATAGGTTGTCTTGGATTTCCGGCGTCTTTCTATTGACGTGAAGACTGCTGGCGTTTAGAGCAAGGTCTTCTGTTGGGGGTGCTAAAGTCGCTACCAAAGACTCTTCCTCGGTATGATGAACCATTTCCTCAACCTGAGGCGTTACCTGAGACACGAAGCATTCAGTAATCTGTGCGCACAGTGAATCTATAATGCGACCCACACTGCGCTCCATGATAGCTAAAGACTCGGACAATGGCATGTCTCCAGCGATATCCATTAATCTATCGTTATCCAGAACGATGGTGTCATTAACCACTTTCCTCAACTTTAAAATCCCTTCTTTGGCTTTATGCGCTCTCTCCTTTTCGTAGGAAAAAGGTGAAATTGCAATAGCAAAAGTTACAGCATCCAATTCTTTCGATACCTGAGCTACCACAGGAGCGACACCAGTACCAGTTCCGCCTCCCATACCGGCGACGATGATCACGATATCGCTACCATATAAAGCTTCACGCACATAAGGCCGGGCGCACTCGGCGCAGTACTCACCAACCTCGGGGAATCCTCCGGCACCTTTACCCATCGTCACATCTTTTCCGATCAATAGCTTTTTGTGAGCCGATATCTCCTGCAACTTGCGTTCGTCAGTATTGATTGCAATAGTGACAACATTGCCCTTGTTTTCAGAATATAACCCATGCACGATGTTATTGCCCGCGCCTCCGCAGCCAACAACAGTTATTTTTGGCTCAGCTATGCCTTTACTGAGCATCGCTACTAACTGCTCAGCCCTCTCATCTCTATCCATCGCCATCCCTGCCTCCTGGTCTGTTGAGGACAGGTTACCTATCGGTCCTTGTGACCGTGCACCCCATCCCCTCTGGCGGCTTTTCACCGTCCAGCCTTTTCGCCCACCGTATTTTACGGGACATACTCAGGAGTGTTCTTTCGCGCCTCCAGAGCTCGTTTCTTGGCATCTTCTAAATGCTCTTTGGAAATGAACTCCTTTCTAACGGTCTCCTCTATCGCATCAGCGATTGAGTTGTAGTAGCCCTCTTTAACCATTGCATTCAGTACATGAAGCACGGCTTTGGGCATCTCTACCGTTATCCGAGCGCCCCGCTCCTCCGATACTGGTGTACCACTAGCCCCTTCAATGAATGTGCGAATGGCAACGCGTGCAAGATGAGAGCGATTCGAGAATTCAGGTCTCTTCTCAACGAATTCATCGATGAGTTCTAAATCCTCGGGCTCTAACCTAAGTGTGATCCTTTCGCCATCCATTTTCGCAGCTCACCAGCACCTTATAGGTGGACTTGTCATATGTATGTCATACGATAATATTTAAACATTGCTTTAATAGTCTCATTTTGTCATACTAAATCTTAATAGCATTTTTTTTATTTAAAAGATTCACTATCCAGAAAGCTCTTCAAATCGCCGAAATCCTATTTACCGTCATGCATAATAACCTGGAAGGTTGTAAATATGTTCGATAGCTGGGCGGAAATCGAGAAAAAATGGCAGAGTCGATGGTATGAAGCTAAAATCAATGAGGCTAATAGAAACGATTGCCCTAAATTCATGATGATTTTCGCCTACCCTGGTGTTACTGGATATCTTCATGTTGGACATATGCGTGGCTTTTCTTATGTGGACGCTATTACACGTTACCGACGCATGAGGGGCGACAACGTCCTATTTCCTGTCGGGACCCATGCAACAGGAAATGGAGCCATCAGCCTTGCAAATAGAGTAAAGAGAAAAGATCCTAAAACAATAGAATATCTATTGGCGAATGGTTGTCCACCAGAGAAATTAGATGATCTTCAAGATCCCTTGAAAGTGGTAGAATTTTTCAACAATGTCTATGTTAATGATTATTGGAAAAGATTTGGCTTCCTTGCTGATTGGAGAAGATTCACCTGCACTATTAGTCCAGATTATGGTAAATTTATACAATGGCAATTCCGCAAACTTATGGAAAAGGGACTATTGATACAAAAGCCCTATTATGCCCCTGCCTGCGTCAACTGCGGGCCAGTGGCAGTGGATGCGTCAGAGACCGATATCCAAAAAGGTGGTAGTGCTGAGATAGTCGAATATACCTTGCTAAAATTCAGATTAGGGGACATGTATCTCGTCGCCGCTACCCTCCGGCCCGAAACGGTGTTTGGTCAAACCAATTTCTGGGTGAATCCAGAGGTAAATTATGTCAAAATACGGGTGGGAGATGAGACATGGGTCGTCTCAAGGGAAGCCTATGAGAAATTAACTTATCAAAAGGAAGGGCTGAAAATTCTAGGAGAACTTCGGGGAAGAGACCTGATTGGTGTGCATTGCGTCGCTCCGGTAATTCACCGCGAGATAATGGTATTGCCTGCTGGTTTCTGCGATCCCAATGTGGGTACGGGTCTAGTGACTAGTGTGCCTTCTGACGCGCCTGACGATTGGATCGCTCTCAAGAATCTTCAAGAAGATCCAGTAGCTATGGCTTCCTTTGGTCTAATCGAAGAAGAAGTCAAGGCGATTAAGCCAATACCCATCATAGATACTAAGGGTTATGGGCCGCTTCCTGCTGTAGAACTAGTAGAAAGGATGGGGATTACTCGCAGTGGAGATCCTCGTTTATTGGATGCAAAGAAGGAGATCTATAAAGCTGGATACCACACAGGCAGGATGAATAGTAACTGTCGAGAATTCGCTGGCATGGAAGTAGAGAAGGCAAAGGAGAAGATAAAGGCGATGATGATCGAGAGGGGAGAGGCCGATATTTTCTATGATCTCTCTGAGGAGGTTGTATGTCGGTGTGGGGGAAAGGTGATAATAAAAAAGATACCTGATCAATGGTTCATAAACTACGGGGATAGGGAGCTCACAGAGAGGAGCAAGCGTCATGCAGAACGCATGCATATCTTGCCGCAGGAATATCACGTAAACATTCATTCTGTCCTGGACTGGTTCAGGGAGCGGGCGTGTGTGCGGCAAGGGAATTGGCTAGGAACGAAATTCCCCTTCGACGACAAGTGGATCATCGAAGCGATTTCTGATTCGACCCTTTATCCATTATATTATTTATTATCCCTTTATGTGAACTCTGGAAAACTAAAAACGGAGCAATTGGAGGAGCCCCTTTTGGACTACGTTTTATTGGGGAAAGGAAATGGGGAAAATGTGGCCAAGACTAGCAGCATTGAACTCTCATTACTTGAAGAAATACGCAAAGATGTAGAGTATTGGTATCCTTTGGATATGAACCTGGGTGGTAAGGAGCACATGACTGTGCACTTCCCTGCATTTCTGATGAACCATGTCGCCATAATGCCCGAGAGGCACTATCCCCGGGGAATCTTCGTGAATTGGTATGTGATTGGCAAAGGGGGTAAAATATCTAAGTCTAAAGGAGGCGCACAACCTATACCTGGGGCCGCCGAGCGTTTCGGAGTTGACACTCTGAGATTGTATTATGCTCACATAGCTTCTCCCTTTGCTGATGTTGAATGGGATGAGGAGTCTGTGGAAAAATACAAAGCAAAACTGGAGAGGATTTTCAAACTAATAGAAGAAATGAGAACTCATATTTGCAAGGGACAGATGGATGATATAGACCGTTGGCTCATCTCAAGGATGAACACCCGTCTCTTAAAGATAAACAAGGCGATGGAGGATTATGATCTTCGCTTCTTAGCTAATGAAGTTTATTTCGAAATTTACAATGACCTTAGATGGTATGCGCGTAGAGGTGGTTGTAATGGGGATGCAACAAAGAAAATCATCGACGCATGGGTAAGAATGATGTCTCCTATAACTCCACATTTAGCAGAAGAGCTATGGGAAGTAATTGGGGGTAGCAGTTACGTCTCCTTAGCACCTTTTCCAGAATCTGACACATCACAAATAGATTACGAAGCGGAGCAAGCAGAAGAGTACCTGAAATCGGTAATGGCGGATGTGAATGAGATAATCAAAGTTACCGGAATAAAGCCAAGGTCCATTTATATTTACACTGCTCCTGAATGGAAAAAATTGATCTTCGACATTGCTTTAGGGATGGCAAGGGAGAAGAAACTTAGTGTATCCGCCTTAACTAAAGAAGTGATGATGCGGGATGATTTTAGGTCTAAAGGTAAGGAGGCTGCAGATTTTGCAAGAAGAGTTGCGGAAGACTTGATGAAAAGGTCCATGGAGGAAGTGGAGAGGAGCCTCATCAAAGTTGATGAGTTACGATATCTCCGTGATGCGGCGGCGTTTATGACCTCAGAATTAGGATGTGATATCATTGTCCATTCAGCCGATGAACCAGAGCTATTCGATCCAAGTCGTAAGGCGAAAAACGCCCTGCCTTTCCGTCCAGCTATATATATTGAATAAAGCGGTCGATTTGGAAGAAATCTTTATTACCCCCAACGGGTAAAAAGTTGATGTTCTTGTTTAAGCTGATCGAGGACCTTTCCAATTATGAAATTCACTATGTCTTCTACACTCTCAGGGTTTGAATAGAAACCAGGATTTGCAGGTAGGATTGTCACCCCTAATCTAGCTAGCTTAAGCTCATTCTCCAGCATGATTGCACTTACCGGAGTTTCCCTAGGTACAATAATCAATTTACGACCTTCCTTAATGAACACGGATGCCGCCCTAGTTATCAATGTATCCGCCATTCCGTTGGCAATTTTGGCTACGGTGCTCATGGAGCACGGGATTATTATCATCGCGTCTATCAAGCAACTTCCTGAAGAAGGAGGAGCAAACATGTCATCATCCTCATAGCATATATCTGCAAGGGATGCTACTTCTTCAGCTTTCATTTGCAACTCTCGTTCTAAAATGCCTTTAGCTGTTTTAGAGACTATTAACCATCTTTCCCCTTTGAGGCAACGAAGCAATCTGACTCCGTATACCACGCCGGAGCTACCTGTGATTGCTACTAAATATCGCACGCATCTTCATTGAGCGTGAAGTATTTGAATATGCAAGATATGAATAAGCAATCCATATGGAATCTAGACTGCGCAACTCTTTAATATAAGTAGATGATTAGGCGCACAGTTGTCCGGTTGTTGGGAGAGTTACACTCAACGCCAGAGGTAGATTAGAATGGTTACAGTGCATGACGTCCCTGCAGAGGAGCTAATAGCCAAGGTAGCATCCAAATTAAGGGATATAGAATTCATTAAACCACCAGAGTGGGCAGAATTCGTAAAAACAGGGAGGCATACAGAGAAGGCACCAGTCCAAAAAGATTGGTGGTACACTCGTTCAGCTTCAATACTAAGGAAGGTTGCTATAAAAGGTCCGATAGGCACCTCAAGATTGGCTGAGGAATATGGTGGATTTGCTGATCGGGGCTCGAAACCAAACCGAGCGGTTAAGGGATCTCGGAACATAGTCAGAAAAAGCATTATGCAGCTTGAGGCTGCAGGGCTAGTTGCAAAAAACAAGAATAAGGGTAGAATATTGACCCCCAAAGGACAAAAATTACTTGACGCTGCAGCTAAAGAAGTTGCAGACAGGTTAAAATGATGAGCGTGATGAATATGGATGACGCTGAACTTGAGGAACTGCGCCGCCGCAAATTGGCGGAACTTCAAAGACAGCAGGAGGCGCAAGCTATGGCGCAGGAGCAACAGCGTCAAATTGAAATGCAGCGCCAAGCCATTATGCGCCAGATACTGACTCCACAAGCACGAGATCGATTATCTAACTTGAAGATGGCATACCCTGAAATCGCTCGTTTGGTTGAGGATCAGCTCATCGGGCTGGTGCAGACAGGAAGAATCCAGCAACAAATAGATGATTCTACACTTAAGGAGATATTAAGGCGAGTGGCGCCCAGGAAAAGGGAGATCAAGATAGAGAGGTTGTGACGTTAATGACGCGTAATAAACCCCCGGCAATGAAGATGCGGCTAAATCGTAAAGTGAAGCAAAATCGCAGAGTTCCTAGTTGGGTTATTTTAAGAACGAATAGAAATGTCCAACGCCACCCGCATCGCAGGAATTGGCGCCAGAGCAAATTAAAGGAGTGATGGCATGGTAGAAGAGGAGAAAATAATGAACGTACCACTCAAGGTCACGAAAGCCTCACCCCGATCCAAGAAGGCAAAAAAGGCTGTCTCAGAAATCCGAGATTACGTAGCAAAACACATGAAAGCAAGGCCTGAAGACGTTTGGATGGACCAGCAGGTGAATGAAGTTCTCTGGTCCAGAGGTATTCAGAAGCCGCCGTCGAGGCTTAGAATTAAAGCGGTGAAATTCGAAGACGGGCTGGTTGAGGTATCTTTGCCCGAATGAATGAGCTAGACTAGATGATACGACTCAGCCATTATAACGGAAATCCATATATCGGCGTTTATGCGGCAGCGAATGAGTTTGTAGCATTCGTTCCTAAAGATGCGCCGATTTCTTTAATGAAAGACATTCAACAGGCGCTTGATGTAGAAACTCATCGTGTAAGTCTAGCTGGAACGAATTTAATAGGTTCCTTACTTTCGATGAACTCATACGGTGCCGTCGTTTCCAATATGACAACGAGTCTAGAAATGGAAGCGATTTCGGCTTTTTTACCAGTTTTTCGTATAGAGGATAAGGTTAATGCCTCTGGAAATAACATACTTGCTAATGATTTCGGGTGTGTAGCTAATCCAGACTTATCGAAGAGAACGATTAAAGGAATTGAGGAGACGCTACAGGTCCCGGTCGATCAGATGATGATTGCGGAGCATAGGACTGTAGGCTCTGTTTGTACGGCCACAAATAAAGGAGTACTTTGCCATCCTTCTGCTTCTCCAGATGAAATAGCGTTAATAAAAGACATGCTTAAGGTGCCTGTGTCAATAGGCACTTTGAATTATGGTGCACCAATGGTTGGTGCATGCATGATAGCCAATAGTAAGGGAGCGGTGGTAGGGAATAAATCCACGCCAATCGAATTAGGGCGCGTTGAAGATGCGCTGGATATAATTTAAATTACATGAGTAAATTTTGTAGGTTTTAATAATAAATTTTTTATATTTATATATTTCGAACATTGAAATTTTATTTAAATCCATGATAATTTATTTATATCTATGGTGAAAACACCCAATATTCAGTTTCTTTAGGAAGCTCTTCAGGTGTTAATTCGATTTCATTGCCTACCTTTATAATTTTATCCTGCGGTATTTTTTTAAGGAAATCATCGATGGTTTGAATGGACAATGATAGTCCACCATATCTGTAATGCATCGGTATTACGACCTTAGGTTTCATTATGTCCACCAATTCTTTGGCTTGAGAACCATTCAAGGTGAACACTCCTCCTACGGGAATGAATGCAATATCTATCTCACCAATGGCTTCTAGTTCTTTCCTACCTAGAATATGTCCTAAATCGCCGCAGTGAAGGAACTTTGCACCTCCAACCTCGAAGCGGAATAAGTTAATTTTTCCGCGTTTCGAACCACGCACCTCGTCATGATACGCTTCGATTCCGCGTATCCTTATCCCCTTTATTTCATGCTCGCCGCGTTCTTTAACTACTGCATAATCTCCTTTTACAACCCGCACAGCGTTATGATCAAAATGGTCGTGGCTAATTAAAACAATATCAGGTCTGCTGACAGGAGCCTTTATTCCCAATGATTTTCCATCATGGGGATCCAATAAAACAATCTTTTCCGCTTGAATCTCAAAGCATGCATGGCCATGCCAAATGATCTTCATAATATCACTTACATTCAATGAGAAAAAGCAGCTCCGCAAGATGGACAACGCTCATCTGTTTCTTCCACTTCTTCATGGCACCGAGGGCATATTATAACTTCTTCTACAACCTTAGCATTATTGTATATTTTTTTATCAAAACTTGAAGATTTTTTAGTAAACCTTTCATAAGCCATACTCACGCCTATAGTCAATGTCAAGGCTCCAGCAATTGAAAGTGCCCATCCTATAGGTACATCAACATAAGACATCGAATAAAGAATTAGGGCAATTACATATATCACCACGCCAATTCCCAATAAAAACCTATCTATATAAAATGGAAAACCATATTCTTGCTGCACCTCGACATAGCTTTCTGCACTTTTCGTTTCCAACTTCTGTGGATCTACCACGACTGCTTCGGATATGGTTGAATTCACTGCCGCAGCGGCTTGAGCAGTTACGGGTTCTCCGATCATTGTTTCTACGAAGGCACGAATGTCCATATCTTCCGCTTTAGCGCTTGATTCGAGCTCATCTTGTTGAACACTTGTCGACTCATTCGATCTTATTATTTCTGAGGAATCAATATCTAGCTTGTTTGATGGGGGTGTAGATGTTATAGAATCCGATTTGTTTATCAAAGGCTTAACGTTTTGGTCATCTCTTGCGGTTCGAATAATTGTTGACTCTATCTTTCTTGATACTTCATCATCAAGAACGATTGAGTCAGCAGGTCTATTCATTCTTTCAAGTATTTGAACATGAGATATCCACTCATCTGCCACGTCACGAAACTCCCAACCGCAGAAATCACACTGGGCCGTGGATGGCTTATTTCGTAAGCCGCATCTGGGGCATTCCTTGAATCCAGATTTTTTGTCCATCCAAATCTCTGAACTCTCATACCTCTTTATAATATTTCTTCCGTGACACTCATAGAAGATAGTGACGAATTTAGAGAAATTATTTTAAAACTTAATAGAGTGTCTGATTGGTGGTTAATTTCTCAGCAAACTTAGTCCCGCTTTTGATTTATTATTTTGATTTATTATGTTCAATCCAAACTAATTGCTATTTTGATTCGATATTTCATAGTTTATCAAATAAGATATAAATAG
>JAVYMA010000017.1 GCA_038740345.1 Methanomassiliicoccales archaeon | reverse complement strand
CCATTCGGAATCAAAGAATCTGCTCCTACTAATCCAGCATCACATTTTTGCGCCTCATTAAAAACCATGGTATCGCTTATGAGTATGACTTTGATTCCCAGACGAAACAAATCTTTCGCCGTTTTCAAACCCTCTCCTCCAGGCTGTGACTCCATTACTACAACTTCAATACCCCTTTTCAATTTCAATTCTTTTAAAGCATCAATGACTGACCCTGATCGAGAGATAGTAATGAATTTTGAACCGTTAAGTTTAGCTGCGCAAATAGATGCCGCTTGAATTCTTTGCTCCCTCTCCATTTTTCTAAATTCTACTATCTTATTTTTTAATAAATCGACATTTAAGATATCGTCCTCTATGGATAGAAGGAGTAGATTGCAAAGATGGAAAACTGGCGCCATAGAACTCCTAGCACGAAATAATTCTAAGGCAAACCTTCTTATTTCATTAACATCTTTAATAAAATTGCGGTCTTCTAATACTGATATTAAATCATTTGCCACTTCTTCTATAAACTGAGAAGCTCCAGAAGTTTCATTCTGAATAGCTTTATTCAAAGCCTGTCGTAAATTCATAGATAATTTATAATTGATTCATTTTAAAAGGATATTGAGGCTTCCTCGTTATTACTACCTATTACAATATCAGAGAGTTTTTCTACTTCTACCAAATTCCTTTGACTAATGTTCTTGGGATCCAGAGAGATAAATATATTATTATCATTACAAACTATGTGACCTTTTGACTTTTTTAAAAAATCTAGAACCGCCCTAAATCCATTCCACATTTCTAATATTTCCACTCCGTTTAATGCAACTATACCTTTGGGACTCGAATCAATGAATTCGAAGACTTTTTTTTCAAGGATTTTGATGTTCATTGGTGGAACGCAATTTCTTTCTGGTCTTGGACTTAGCCACAGTGTCATTAATTTACAGGAGTCAAAATCGAATTGCATTCCAACTTGGCTTGGTGAATTTTTGGAGATGTAAAGTGTTTCCCTTCCTTTATAAAGTTCTTTTCTCATTATCTGATGTGTGCGCAAAGGGACTCTCTCTTTAAACAAATATAACTTACCTTCTTCAATTCTCATATATCTCTAGTGCCCGAAAAGTTATAGTGCATATAGGTTATTACAAATTTCACGCTTTTTTTGCGGAAAAAAAGCTTAATTCTCAAAAATAAATAAGTACAATGAAAAATATTTTAATTTTAAAAGTTATCAACTATATTTATTGCTATCGTGTTCAATCCTTTTTCAAACAAAATTATTAACCTTTTGATTATATTAATTAATTGTAGATTATACAATAATTATAATTTTAGATTATAAAATTTAACCAAATTATGATATAAGAAAATTTTAATATTCTAATTGGGCGTTTGATATTATATCTTTTATTTAAATTATACAATCATAAATAAATATTCATGATGCGATGTCATAGATGGTTATGATTGAAGAGACAAATCATGGATGGAAACAATTATTCATTATTGGAGTGGCTACGGCTGTTAGCGGGATTTTGATTTCATTGTTTTCAAGAAAAGTTGTAGTTGAAAAACTTGGCACATTTGAGTGGCATTGGATAGCTCTTTTAGGAATGGCAGTCATTGTGTTAGGTCTTTCTATTACAATCGCTGGTTTTCGATTTAGTAAAGATCGGTCAGCATCCACTTCATTTATTTCTCTCGTCTTAAATTCATTTGGACTTTTCATCCTCGGTTATTTAATGCTCAATTATTCATCGCCTATGTTTATTGAAGGTTTAGGAAGTGTAAGGGGTTTTTGGCTAGGTCTTGTGGGTGTATGGTTTATCTTCTTAGGAGTTGCAACTGGTCTAATTGCATTAGCGCTAAAGTTACTCAATACAAAATTTAATGATTTCGATGTTTCCGTTTTAATTCCTTTTTCATTGATTGTAGCCGAAGGAATCGCGCTGATGCGTTTATCGGCCCCTTTTTCTAACTCGAATTTTTACTTACCAACCATTGCTATAATTGTAATTGGTGCTCAATTGGTAACTATGGGAAGTTTGTTGATAGTTATTTTATTTATCACTGTAAAAAGACCATCAAAGGTTATTTGGGAAAAAATAATTTTGTTAATTTTAGTGGTGTTGGCATTTGAAGCATTCTTATTAATTGGAAAAGCAGATGATGCGAGACTTGGAGATTATGCTTTTAAAATGATTGAAATTATCATGATTGGAATTCAATTGGCAATTATAATTTCTTTATCCTTTCTATTGTTATCATTTACTACAATTTTTAATCGAAGCTTTCGTTTAAAATCATATCTATTCTCGATTATGATTCTATTAGCAATACCAATAGTAAGTATAATGAGCCATCTTTAAAAAAGCCAGGTGAGGGTAGTAGGCCCCCTTCTGTTTCAGGCGGCATTCAACTAAGCACCCTACCCGCCAGTCCTGAGAGGTCATTCTGGCTGTTTGGGCTTGCTCTAGTGGGGTGTCGCCGTTTCATCAATTCCCTGACCAACGTCACCGCCTGGCGGATCATCCTCGATCAGGGCTGTGCCGTTTCTGTGCCCTTGCCTCGGCTCTCGCCGAACCACTTGCGTGGTCCACTTTTCTCATAGAGGGGGGACCTTCCTCAGCTGGACCTTATTCAAGGTCCTACCGTCAGCCGCCCTCCCTCTCCTGGCATTATTCTTCATACATTCTAATTATTTATATAATGCCCATCTCGAATGATTATTACTGGCAAGTTTTCTTATAGCATTGAATCATGGAAAGGTTAATAAAAGCCCCCTCCATTTGGAGGGCACATGCAGGGGTAGCCAAGCCTGGCCAAAGGCGCTAGATTGAGGGTCTAGTCCTTAGTGGTCCGTGCGTTCAAATCGCACCCCCTGCACTTAGAGTTTTTAAAAAGATATTATTGCTTAAAAATTAATTGAAATTTTTATATCATATGCCATAACTATTGATAATGAAATCAATTTGAAATTTTGTGGCTATGATTAAAGTGAGTTATTGTGCTTTAAAAATGCTTATTATATAAAATTGTAAAAATGTAAAAAATAAATTAAAGGTTTTTTCTTTATTTACATTCAAATATTTTTACAGTTAGATACCCAGAATTATCTCCATAATAGTCATCCTTGAAATAGAAGGTTAGCTTTTCCGATGTGCTTGGTTCTTTTATGATAGAATACACATGGTCATCTTTGTATGCGCCCCAATCGATATCAACTGCCTTTGCACCGTCCCACAAAACTAAGGACCAAAAAGTCCCATTATATGGTGCAGGCAAACTGTCCATCTTTATCCAGCCAACTCCTAGCGCATCGTTTCTATTCCAATATTCTGCATCTGCTAGATAGCCCTGAGGCGAGCCTGGATATCGATAATTGCATAATCCGCTAGCTTCAATCTTGTATTTCTTTCCTGCTTCCAAAGTAACACTAGTTGTGATCTTAACTCCCGTCGCTGGAATGGTCAACTCATCGATCTTTTCCCAGTAGCAAGGCAGGCAATAGCAGAAATATGTAGCCCAATTGGCGCCCTTGAAATCGTATCCTGCCGCCCAGGCGCTCTCATACATGTCTGCGACATGATAATCGCAGGAGACATTTATTTTATATATTAAACCTCCAGGATTATTATCATAACCACTCGGAGGGGCATGCTCATTTATCGCCACAATTTGCACCTGGTTGAATCCTCCACTTAAACGCGAACTTAAATCATACTCCTCAATCGAAGACCAAACCCCTATGTCCGTGCTAATTTTATTTTCTAAGGGGTAAAGGCCTCCTATAGTTTCATAGGGTACACTATTGTAGCCTCCGCTTTTATCGCTGCCATCCGCCACATAATAGAAATTGGTTGGATCAGATGAAACAAAACCATCCTTCCCCAACGGCTCGCCTTTCCAATCATCATTTACATAGAAGTAGTAGGCGTTGTCCGTGGTGATAAATATTTTAGCATTTATATTAAAGGCTGTGGGAGGCAAGTCGATTTTTTGCTTAAAGAATACAATGTCCCCTGTGTAAGAACGGGCATTTGAGACTGGGTTTTCGCTCCAAATCCAATTAGCTGCTGGATCAGCGAAAAGTGAAGCTTTAGCATTCGCCGGTCCAAGGTTGTTGTTCCATGATGGATGAACCCATGCTAGGACAGAATTAGTCCATCCCTCATTGGGTGGAACAATATAGCCATCTTCGATATTGTTTTGCATAGCTCCGGACCAGCAACTGATATTTTCATTGCTTACGATAATCGTTGACAAGGACATTGTTTTCAAATGTACTAATTTGGCATGAGCGGCTATATAGAAGCAGTCACCTGTTTTAACACTGCCTGGTTTTATATCAATTATATTAATCCTAATTTCATCTTTTTGCTTGTAATCGAGTATATCATATTCATTCCCATAGGGAAACAGTCCAGGTATTGGATTTCCTGTTTTCGTTTGGGGAATTCCTGGATCTCCATTATAAGGTTTAGTACCAGGATCCTTTGTAGAAACTCCCACATGAGTTTCAAGGATGTACCAATCCTTAACATTTATTTCAAAAGTAACAACAACCTCATTAACCTCGCGCGTTACATTTACATATCCTACCTGCATATTTTTTGCTGCCATCAATGGCGAACTATCCATGCATGAAGATGGTGCAACAACTGGTTTTGCCATCACAGGCACGGCAAAAAAGAATAGCGCCGCTACAAACAAAGCCAATATACCTTTTTTCATTGTCTTTCCCCCCTTTTTTTAAAAACACACTATTCACTCCTAAGTGTGTTAATATGTATTTTGAACTTTTAACTAATAAGATTTTTCTAACACGGTCTTAGTTTCCTTGTTATCATATAATTTTTCAGTCATATCTTGATGAAATTATACTAAATTTAATAAAAAAATTAACAAAATAATAATATATATTGTTTTATATAAAAGTTATATTTTAACAAGCAAAATGTTTATTTGACAATATTATAATATTTTTTAATATGGTAACGGAGGATGAATTACGTCGTCGTGCGCAGAAAATTGCTGAAGAGAAGGCAGGGCTGTGGGTGCATCTCGCTGCTTACGTGTTCGTTAATTCGTTCATGATTGTAATTTGGTGGTGGAGCGGAGGAGGATTTCCCTGGTTCATATTCTTGATGGGTGGATGGGGGATAGGACTGGTGGCACATATAGCTAGTGTTTATTTTGGGCCTCAATATGTCGATAAGTTAGCCGAAAAAGAATATCAGAAAATGAAGAATAAAAATAACTAGATTAGTGCTTGGCATCCGTTTCCTATAATCTTTTTATTACCTCATCGGTGAAAGCATTTGTTGAATGGCAACCGCCTGCATCAGGAGTTGCTATACCGTCCTCGTAAGTGCGCTTTAAGGCCACTTCTATCTGGTTTGCCTCTGTGCATAATCCTAGATGCCGGAGCATCATTGTTCCTGATAAAATCGTGGCAGTAGGATTCGCCACCCCTTTTCCTGCAATATCAGGTGCGCTTCCATGACAAGGTTCGAAGATAGCATATCTTTCTCCAATATTCCCACATGGAGTGAAACCTAATCCTCCCACCAAAGCAGCAGCTTCATCGGAAAGTATATCACCATAAAGGTTTAATGTTACGATACATTGGAATTCTTTAGGCTTAGTAATCATAGCTGCTGCAGCAGCATCGACAAGCATCTCTTTTGCTTCTAGGCCACTATTTTCTACTTCCTCAAAGAATATTCGTCTAAACAAACCATCTGATTTTCTAATGACATTCGCTTTGTGTACACAGTGTATCCTTGTCAACCCTCTTCTCTTGCAAAGATTGATGGCGTAGCGCACGATGCGTCTACAAGCCCTCTCGCTGATCTTCCTTTCTAATATAACAGCATCCCCTTCCTCACGCTCAATCCCTGTATACATATCTTCTGTGTTCTCACGCACAATAACTAAATCTATATCCCCTATACCAATATGAGGCAGAATCTTTTTCGCTGGCCGCACATTTGCGTATAAGTCAAGCTCTTTTCTTAAGTATAGTAAAGGAGAACGGTAATTAGGGTCAGCTATGGGAGTGGTGATGGCTCCAAACAACACCGCATCTGATTGACGGATCAGTTCCATGGTGTGAGGTGGCAGATACCATCCATATATTGAATTGCACTCAGAACCCATATGGGCCGGAATCCATTCTAAATCATTTGTGACTTGGCTAATTACTTTTACTGCTGCGGGAATAACTTCTTTCCCAATACCATCACCTTTGATAACCACAATCTTTTTCAACGGCTCTCCCCCAATCTTTCTAAAATACTAGCAATAATTATCGGAAGAGTAATGGTGGCATCGCCTTCAACTGTAACTTGATCAGCGTCTTCCTTAACTTTTCCCCATGAGACTGCTTCTCTAACCTGCGCTCCAGAAAGGGAGCCATCATATTCTACTGCTGTCGTAAGATATACAGCATAATCTAGGCCACCTCGAAATTGATTCCACCAAATTGTATGGTGTTTGGAGATTCCTCCACCTATTATTATCGCTCCAGTCTGCTTAGCGTTGAAAGTAAGATCAGATAGTTCCTGTTCATCGGAAAATAAATCAATGCGCAATTTTCGATGCGTTTGCCAATACATCCAAAGCTGACTTCCAAAACTTCCATCTGTGATTCCCGGCACATATATCGGAATTTGGTTGCGATGGCACCAATATAACAAAGAACCTTTGTTTTCCAATCGCTTGCCTACTTCATCGATCAGTTCTCTTGTAGATATCGAGTCTTTTCCTTTCAAAATATCTTGGAAGAACAGGCCAAGCTTCTTCTCTAAAATAATCCCATATGATTCATTAGGCACCAGAACGTTACCCAATCTGTTGACGCCTCTTTGATGAAGAAGCGCATCATTCATGTTGAAATCACCATGATAGTATTTTTTCCATACCCGTGCGATATCATGATCCAATGTTCCGCATGTAGTGATAATAGCATCCACCATTCTGCGCTTAGCCATTTCAACTAGAACTCCTCTAGTTCCAGTGGCCATAATACAAGCAGGAAATGATAGGAATTTCACACAATCTCGCCGCATCATACGCTCTATTATATCCACTGCCTCAGCCAGTTTGCGACCGGTGAAACCTCCTGACTCCTTCATTTGCAGAACCAATTCATCTATGCTCATTTTCTCTCTTAATGCGATGTCCCTCACTGGCCTTTTCTTTACCATCTTAAATCTACCCGTCGTTATCCGAATGATTGACCAACTATAAATGCTACCGATGGAGAAAACCTTGGATTATAGGACACAGACAAATTTTATGTTATCCTTTTTAATTCTAGCGGTCTATCCACCATCTATGGTAGACCATAGGCGCATCGCCATCTACCTAGGGTCATTCATCGGCCCATTGTCAGGAAACGCTGTACTATCGCTCGTGCCTTCCTTAATGATATTATTCAAAGCTTCTGCATCTGAAATACTCGCATCAATCACCTTTTTCATGCTTCCTTTTGCAACATTTATGCTATTTAGTGGCACCTTGTCAGATATTATAGGGAGAAAGCGTGTCCTTAGCTTTGGGTTTATGATTTATGCACTTGGCAGCATCCTAACAGGTTCATCCACTAGTTTGTGGTATTTTTATGCTGCAAGGACTATAACTGGTTTAGGATTTGCGTTTGTGCAGCCAGTACTTATGGCTATGCTAGGTGATATAGTACCTTATCAGGAAAGAGGCAGGGCCATGGGGTTCTTAGGTGCAGCTACTACGGCTGGAATTGCTTTAGGACCTTTTTTAGCAGGATATATGTCGATAATTAATTGGCGTTTGACTTTTTTTATCATCGCTGTCCTAGCTTTGGGTATTTGGGTATGGGTCATTATTACATGTGAAGATATATATAGAAAAAGGACTCAGCCACATTTCCGGGCTTTCTTGAACACATTGGGTATAGGTCTACATGAACCTAGTTTGTTAATTTTAGCGGCCACAGGCTTCACCACCTTTCTTTGCTATATAGGCACGCAATCATTTCTCTCGGCCACTGTTAGCGCTCCTCCTCTATTACTTTCTGAGGAGAATATCGGTTTGATATTATCATCAGCAGGCTTAGCCGGGATTTTCTCCGCTCCAGTCGGCGGAAAGATGGTTGACAAATGGGGAGCGGTCTACACGGCTATATTGGGCTATTTGATAATGTTCAGTGCTTTCTTAATAATGTCATTTGCCGGTTCCATGATTGACTATATATTGTCTTTGATAATATTAGGTTCAGGTACAGCTATTGTCTGGGCTTCACTTTTAAGCATTGCCGTTTCCATTCTAAATAATCTAAAGGGTACTTCTTCTTCAATTTTTAATAGCGCGCGATTCCTAGGATATGCTTTTGCCCCTATTTTTTTCACACCGATTTATGTCAATCTAGGGTTCGATGCAGTAAACTTGACTTCTGCATCATTAGCACTTATGGCCATAGTTATGCTTTGGCTTGCTGAGCGCATTAAAAGACGGAGTCCCATTCTTCCAATGTGAGGGTAAGTGTATTTTTCACACACTCCTCTGATCGCGTATTGTCGATAATGCGCCATTGACCTCGCAAAGCTAAAAACAATATCTTCTCTCGCACTTTGTTGAGACTTGCCACATCCTCAAACATCTCTTTAGATTCTCCCCTCTCATGAATGCGTTGATTCGCCGTTTCGGGGTCTACATCAACAAGTAATAGCCTAGGTGGAATTGGAAGAAGCTTGGAAAAAAAATCGTAGCCTTTCGGAGCTAGTTTTTTTGGTAAATAAGCAGTTGCCATTAAGTAGCGCACGAAGATAATAGTATCGTATTTTTTTCTATCCTTCTTCAGGCATTTCAAAGACCTAAGAACGTCGAGAATAAAAAAAGTCGTGGCAATAAGTCCCATGACTTTCCCATTACCTTCAAGTGCTTTCCTAGATTTACGACCTAACCACGAATTTGAAGGATGAATTCTAATTAATACCCTCTCTCCTCTTGAAGAATAATGATTCTTTATCCATAGTGCTACAGTAGATTTGCCCGAGCCATCGATGCCATCAACAACTATCCAGCGCATCTCTCACCTAGCCTAATTATACGGCAATCGTGAATGATAGAATCAGTCCTTCTGTTATGTAAGGTTCCCAAATAAGAAATAGTAATATTGATGTTCCTAAGGGAATTACGAGATTATCGATAGCTCCAGGTGTTAAAAGTTCTACGACAGATACAAAAAGCGCAACCGTTATTGAGCTTAACAATGCTGCCTCAAAATTTAGATTTGAGACGTTGCTTACAAAGATACCCTGATCATTCAAGAACTGGTAAAAATATATAACAATCAACATAGAAACCAATGTTGCAATAAAAACAGCAGTCGTACCTTCGATTGTTTTGCTTCCAAGAAGTCTCTTTTTGCCTATTTTTCTTCCCACAAGACCTCCCATGCCATCCCCATAGGCCATAGATACGATGGCGATCGAGGCTATGAGCCTCAAATCGAAAAGAAAGAAAGCAAGGATAGTCCATGAAATAGCGTAATATACTAATCCAAGATCATGGCTTTCACCAGACGTACGACCGAGAAAAGAATCTTTTAATTTGGATATATTTGAATAAGGAGATGCTAAAAGGAGAAGAGGGATGAAAGGCGCGGCAGCTAAAAAAGCCATCACATAATTTGAATCAAATACCCACCATATGAATACAATGTTACCAACCATGATGTGAACAAATTTCCGATGCACCTTCGCATTACGAATGAATTTGAGCTTAGAGGCCATTAGAACTATGATAGCCACATAAACATAAACGCCAGCGAGTCCCAGCAAATCTCCATCACTGAACATCGCAACGTCAGGTGAACTGCGTACGGTATAAATCAATTTTGTCAGGAGGGCATTAATGGAAAAGCTTGATCATAAAATATCATTTAATCCAAAATCCGAAAATGTATGATTGTGTTATTATCGCAGGATGGAATCGGTAAATAATGTTTATAAATCGAGTTCAGACATGCTTTTTGTGAATCTGAATGAATGAAAAAGACGTCAGGCAGATGCGCATCATCCTTGATGCCTTAAATAAGTATGGCCGGAAGGGCGCAGTGCTATTGGACGTCCCTTCCACTCAATTTGTAAGAGTAAACCTGATGCTTCTGAGGGCTCTTTCTCAGGAGAAAGGTCTTTCTGGTATATTTGTTTCAGTTGACCGACCGCATCAATACATGGTGCACCTGCTTTCAATGCACCAGATTCGTACCGAGCGTCTAATGTTCATTGATGCCATAAGCCGTTTCTCTGCTGATTTTAAAATTGCATCTGCAAATGTGGATTTTTTAGATGGACCATTCCATATAGACAGACTTCCTTCTGCATTAGCTGAATGGGGAAAAGTTGGAAATGGATGTTCATTAAAGCTATCCGAGTGCGGGTTTGCCATTATAGATAATTTGTCTGCTCTATTGACATATAATTCTTATACATCAGTCGAAGCTTTTCTTAGGAAATTCGTAGGAGTGATGGAAGAGTCTGGAGATATTACCGTTCCGCTGGTTATAGACAGTGAAAAATGCGGTCTTCTATACGAGACAGCTAAACAATTATGCATTGGTGAATTGCGTCTTAAGACGGCCATGCTATCATTAGGAAATATGGATTCAAATGACAAAGCTACTAATCAAGTCAAAGGAACAGGTGAAAGACAATGATAGAGAAGGGTTTTAGTGATAGAATGAAAAAGTCAGATCTGGTTAGGATACAAACAGGGATACCAGGTTTAGATGATATGATAGAAGGCGGGTTACCCTTCCCTTCGGTGGTCCTTGTTTCTGGGACAGCTGGCACAGGAAAGACAACATTTTCGTTGAAATATTTATGTGAAGGTGCAAAAAGAGGGGAACAAGGGCTGTATTTTACAACTTTGAGCGAGCCTACGCAATGGATGCTCCGTTATGCTTCACAATTCGATTTTATAAATAAAGATTATTTTGGCGATTCTATAGTATATATGGACCTAGGAAATTTGATGAGAGAGGTCGATGCCAATCAATTACTTGGCATTATGGAGGAGAAGATCGCAGAAGTAGTTCCCCAGCGTATTGTGATCGATCCTATTACAGTGGTAGGAGGCATGCTCAAAGGAGATTATCGACTCTTTCTCTTCGATCTCTTCAACCGCCTCAAGAATTGGAATGCGACGACTTTAGTCACAGGGGAAGTGCATCCAGGAGAGCTTTATCCTCCTGAAGTCTCGTATGCTGTCGATGGCATAATACTTCTCCAGTTAAGTGAGGAAGGTGGGGCGAGACGCAAATACCTAGAAGTACTTAAGATGCGCGGCACCAACCATCTAACTGGGCGTCAGTCTATCGATATCACCCGCAATGAAGGGATCGTCGTACTTAAAGCTAGGTTTTAAAAAAATATTAAAAATATAAAAATTACTGAGAATGCGAAATAATTCTCGGTAATGCTACATTATTTGATTAGGGGTTGAAATTCTAAATTGAAAATCTATTTTATCGATATGGAAAAATTGATCAAAAGAAATCATCCAGATAATAACTGTTGGATTTCGTCCTCAACAAACGCTTTATATAAGAATCGGTATTCCCCCGTAAAAACCGCCGAGAGAGGGGTTTGATTTATGGAATTGGATCCACTGGTCTATCTAATACCGGTGGCGGGCATCATAGGCCTGCTCTTCGCAGGGCTCCTCACCCGATCCATTTTTAAAAAGGACACCGGGACACCTGAAATGAAGGAAATTGGGGATGCCATTCGCGAAGGAGCGATGGCCTATCTGCGCCGCCAATATACCACGATTGCCATAATAAGCGTCATCCTTGGTGCCATAATAACTGTGGGGATCAATTGGCAAACCGGCCTTGCGTTCTTGGTCGGGGCCGCATGCTCTGCCCTTTCAGGATACATCGGGATGTATGTTTCTGTGAATGCAAATATACGGACAGCAAGCGCTGCAAGAAGGAGCCTTAATGAAGCTCTGAAAATATCATTTCGTGGCGGCGCTGTTTCTGGAATAGCTGTGGTTACGCTAAGCCTATTGGGTGTTGCTGGCGTCTTCTTCGCTTTCGCTTATCTTATTTATCCGGATGCGACAGGACCGATTCCAGGAATAGAATATCAGTGGCAGCAAGCTCTCTTCGCCGCGGTCGGCTATGCTTTTGGTGCCTCATTTGCTGCACTGTTTGCTCAGCTTGGAGGAGGAATTTACACCAAAGCTGCCGATGTTGGAGCAGATCTTGTAGGCAAGGTTGAAGCGGGAATTCCCGAAGACAGTCCGAAGAATCCTGCGGTAATCGCAGATCTGGTAGGAGACAATGTGGGAGACTGTGCTGGACGTGGTGCAGATTTATTTGAATCCACTGCCGCTGAAAATATTGGAGCAATGATTCTTGGATTTTCGGTATATGCATTGACAGGTCAGATAGGCTTTGTTTTCTTCCCCTTAGTGGCACGTGCCTTCGGTCTTCTTGCTGGTTTGATCGGAATTATGTTAGTCGGGCTACGCAACGAGGATGAAAGTCCGATGAAGGCGCTGAATCGGGGGTATTATGTCACGGCAGTCATTGCTATAATCCTCTTCGGCTACGCTGCTTATGAGTTACTTGGAGATAACTGGGAGTATTTCTTAGCCTGTGGAATTATTGGGATTGCGTTAAGCATCATTATTGTGTATATAACTCAGTACTACACATCGGGCGAGTATAGACCCGTGAAAGAGATCGCAAAGGCTTCTGAAACTGGACCTGCGACAAACATCATCACTGGTTTCTCTATCGGTTTAGAGACTACGGCAATGCCCATCGTCGCCATATCTCTTGCCCTGCTTGCCTCCTTCTTCTTGGGCCAGCAAGCAGCACCTGATGAGAGTATGGCATTTACTTACGGTCTCTATGGAACGGCAGTGGCTACCATGGGAATGCTCGCTACATGCGCATTCATTCTCGCAGAAGACACCTTTGGTCCAATCACCGATAATGCGGGAGGAATTGTGGAAATGTCCCAGCAGCCTGAGGAGATAAGGAACAGGACAGATAAGCTAGACTCCGTAGGCAACACAACCAAGGCATTGACCAAAGGCTATGCTATGGGCTCTGCAGCATTAGCAGCTTATCTGTTATTCGGTGCCTATTTCGACAAAGTCGCAGAAATAGTGGGTCTTCCCCCAGAACAGGTCTTTACTGTAGACATAGCCAATCCTCCAGTATTCGTGGGAGCGCTTATAGGTGCGATGCTGGTTTTCCTCTTTGCGTCGCTGGCAATTCGAGCCGTTGGAAAGGCAGCTTATGAAATGATTAGCGAGGTACGGCGCCAGTTCAAAGAGAACCCCAATATTCTCAAGGGTGATGATAAGCCAGATTATGCCCGTTGCGTGGACATCTCGACCAAGGGAGCATTAAAGGCGATGGTTCTTCCAGGAATTCTTCCTGTCGTTGTACCTGTAGCCCTTGGGCTGCTGATGCGCTATGCTTATGCAGATCAATGGCAAGTATCCTATCAATCAGTGGGCGCTCTATTGATGGTCGGGACCATTTCCGGTGTCCTCATGGCCCTTCTAATGAATAACGGAGGAGGTGCCTGGGACAATGGAAAGAAATACATAGAGGCAAAGGGCCAGAAGAAGACTCCACAACATGCTGCAGCAGTAGTGGGAGATACAGTTGGCGATCCTTTCAAGGACACGGCAGGGCCATCTTTGCATGTATTGGTCAAACTGTTATCGACCATTACACTAGTTTTCGCAGCTCTATTCGTCATTGCGCCTTAGGAGCAAAACATCGAAACCATTTACTCCATTTTTCTTTTTCACATCCAGCAATCCCATTTGCTTTTACTCATTTGAGTCAAGCTTAAATAAGGGTTCAAGTATGCCAGAGTCATTAGAGGGTGACTTATGTATTTGATGGCCCAGCGAGAAAAGGTAGTGCGCATACCTCCAGACCGCCTAGGCGAGGATTTAGACTCCACTGTGGTCGAGTTGGCAAAAGAATCCTTCGAAGGCAAGGTCGAAGGTAGCGACTCACTTATAGTTCTAGTTAGAAATATAAAGCCTGAGGGGCCGGGGCGCATCGTTCATGGAGATGGGGCTGTTTACCAAAAGGTACGATTTGAATCCCTAATTTTCAGGCCAGCACTACAGGAAGTTGTAGAAGGAACGGTGGTCGAAGTACTAAAATTTGGAGCTTTCGTTCGTTTTGGACCTCTGGACGGATTGCTCCATATTTCACAGATAATGGACGATCGCATTGATGTCGATGATGTAAATCAGCGCTTATTAGGAAAGGATACGAAAAGAGATCTAAAAGTCGGCGACAGAGTAAGAGCTAGAATAGTGGCGCTAAGCATAAATGAGCGTAATCCCAGAGAAAGCAAAATAGGTTTGACAATGAGGCAACCAGGCTTGGGCAAATTCGAATGGATGGAAGAGGATCGTAAAAAGAAAGGAGAAAAAGAGAAGGGTGCAGCCACATGAAGGTACAAAAGGCTTGCAAGCATTGCTCATTCATTACGGAAGAAGACAATTGCCCTCTATGTGGCAATCAGACATCTAAGGATTGGCAGGGCTATGTGATTATTCTTGATCATACGAAATCTGAAATAGCTAAAAGGATGGGTATCAATGTCAATGGCAAATTCGCGCTCCGTGTTCGGTAAGCTGCGAGTGCCGATAAATGGATGGAAATTGCCGGAGGAAATGAGATTGGACTTACGCATGCCGTTTGGTAATTTCGTGGATGAGAAAGAAGCAGTTCAGCTGATGCAAGATAGCCCTCTTGGAATTACTGTGGGAGATGTAGTCTCCCTAACTATGCTAGATAACGGATTGCAACCTCATATTATGATTTTTGATTTTAGAAATGAGCGACGCGATGATTTTAGATTAGCTGATAGGATTAATATTTTGCCCGGTCGATATTTAATCGCTAACAACCCTCCAGGAAGAATAACGCCAGATTTAGTGACGGCAATATTAAATGCGATCGGTTCAGCGGAAAAGGTCAAAATAAAAGTGAATGGAGAGGAGGACTTATCTTCTCTAGTCGTTGCAGCCATAGCACCAAATGGCACGTGTTTGCTGTATGGTCTTCCTGGAAAGGGATTAGTGCATGTGGAGATTGAAAATTCCGTCAGAGAAAAAGCAAGGAGATTAATATACGCCATGGAGGAATGTAATTGAAAGTTCAAGTTGAGAGCAAGAAAGAAAATCCTTTGCTGGAAAGAATAGAAGTGCGATTTATCGCAGAGCATTTTGGAGAACCTACACCGAATCGTGATACCGTGCGCGCAGCAATAGCATCAGCTCTTGGAAAAAACAAGGAAACGGTTATTATTGATAATATGGAAACCGAATATGGGAAAGGCATGAGCGTTGGATATGCTAAGGTATATTCCAGCCTTGAGACTGTGAAGAAAACTGAGAGCCGAGCGATGTTAGTGCGTCACGGTCTGATGGAGAAAAAGACAAAAGTAAAGGAAGCTGCGAAGACTAAATCTGCTCCTAAACCAAAATGAGGTGAACTTTAATGGCTGATAAAAAAGATAAAGCTGGTTCAAAGAGTGCCAAGAATTTGCGGATTAGCAAGAAAGATTTCTATATTCTTAGCAAAGAAGGAAGACTTGAAAGGAAAAAGAGGCATTGTCCTAAATGTGGACCTGGTGTATTCCTTGCGGAGCATCAGAATAGGAATTCCTGCGGTAAGTGTGGGTATACAGAGTTCAAAAAAAAGTGAATGCGCTAATACATGGGTAGAAGTAACAAAAGAATTTATTCATTTGACAAGGCGAAAGAGTATCCACCCTATAATGCCTCCCGTGAATCCCATTCTCAAGCCGGTCATCAAAGACAAGGCTGCAGTAGTGAAAGCTTCATCAGAGCCAGGAAACTCGTAACCTTGAGTCCATATGAAAAAAGCCGCTAGCCATGAGAACAATACCGATAATGGTAGGCCAAATACAGTACTGAAGACCATACCCGCTAGACCCGCTTGACTTTCCCAACTTAGTAAGCAGGTCAATGCCGCCACTGAGCCACAAATTATGAGATAAATGAGCTCATTGCTAAACCATTCGACGAATCTTAAATCAACAAAAAGGGATCCTACTGCCACTCCAGCAATCGCACCGCAAAATAAGACTATCACTCTTTTGGCATCTAAGCTCTTTAATCTGTTCCAGTAATGCGTTAACAGGACCGTGGATATTTGAAAAATCACGAGGACGCCAAGCGCCATCCAGAATGTCCCAGAACCAGAATAGTTTCGAGTATTGTCTATGATTACAAGGCGATTCGAATCATATCCTATCACTTGCCAACCACCTGCATCAGTTATCAAAAGTACAGGCTCACCACCAATGAGGCAAGACCATTTAGCCACTACCATGCCAGGTACAAAAGTCTGTATCTTTCCAGGTGATGATACAAAATTTTCATCAGTTACACTAGGTATAACGAAATTATCTAGTTCAGGAATCTCACGAATCGCTTTAAAACAATTTTCCTTTTCCACATCGCATCTCATTATTTTATTATCAGATTTTATATAAATAATCCCACTATCACCATGGAGTAGAAGATTTTTTACATTTTTTCCTTCGACTGATACAGTTTGCTTGTGAATCAAACTTGGTAAAGAGAAGACGGAGACCTTATGGTCTCCATTTTGCAAGTATAGTATTGCCAAGTGTCTGCCTGCCGCTCCTAAATTGGTTTCCAAAACCTGTCCCGATACAGAGATCCATCCTAATGGGGATGTGGCACCTTTATTAAAAATAACTACATGGGAATTGTTGACGGTCAAAGCTAAGTAATGAGTATTATCAGGATATGATACGTGGTTTAATACGCCTTGAAATTCATAATATAAAACTTCTTCCCCATGCTTGAGAGCGCTTAATCCGACTAACGCCTTTACAGAATCATATGAAGTAATAACATAGACTACATCTGGGGTGTATCCGAATTGCGTTCCCTTTTCTGAGATCGCAATAACTAGAGGAGTCCCATTCACACGTCTTATCCACAAAGGGTATTCCTCCTCAGATAAATACAGCGCTACACTGGCATTGGCAAAGCTAACTGCCATACTATTAGATTCTCTACCAACTTGCAATGATATTGGAGCACATGGCATGGAATAGGTAAAACTCCCAGAAGCACTCAATCTTGTAACATTTTCGCGATCCAAAACATAAATAAATCCTTTTGAGGAACGGTCTACATAAACGGTATCATTACTAAATACAAATATATTTGCTGGCATTTCGGCCGTCGTATAAGATGCTATATAAAATATCATGAATATATTTATTATAATTGATAAAACTATAAAAATAAATATAAATAACTTTATTCTTTTCTTGGGATCATAAGTCAGAAAAATTTTTCTCACAATTTTAGGAGCATTAGCGCTCCATATATTAATAGGATGCTTTATGAGAACTAAACCTTGTGCGTTTTTAAGAACTTTTTATCTTATTTGAACAAGTCTTGAAGCAAAGAGCAAGCTTTATTCTTAGAAGCACTCATGACCCAGTTAAGGGCCCGTAGTGTAGCTTGGACATCACAGAGGCCTCCGGTCGCCTATTTAGCGGGAGGATAGCCTCGGACCCGAGTTCGAAATCCTAAAAGGGACGAAATTCTCGGCGGGCCCGCTCCCACTTAAAATCATCAATACTGTTTTCGATGCGTTTGTTCGCTCATAAAAAGACTACGTTCCATCATTAGCATTTATGCAATGGCCCATAACTTTTTAAACAATCATTAAACAATCACCTCTCATGCACCTTACCCAGGAAGAGGAGCGAGCCTTAGCAGGGGAAAAGGGCTTGGGGTTCCAAAGGGCCATGGAGATTCTCGTAGCTTTGGGGCGTATTTATGAAGCTGAACGCCTAGTCCCAATATCCTCAGCTCATATTTCTGGAGTTTCTTTCAAAACTATCGGTGAAGGGGGGGTTGACTTCTTAGAAGAAATGTCAATCGATTCTAAGGTAGCCGTACCTACCACGCTCAATCCTGCTGGAATGGATTTAGAAAGATGGAAAGACATGGGGGTGGATGAGGATTTCGCTCAAAAACAGAAAACAATAATCAAAGCCTATGAAAGAATGGGTGTTCGTACCATTTGCAGCTGCACGCCTTATTTGCTTGGCAACTCCCCAATGCAAGGCGACACGGTAGCCTGGGCAGAGTCATCAGCGATTTCATATGTTAATGCTGTGTTGGGGGCTCGAACCAATAGAGAAGGGGGCCCTGGAGCTCTAGCGGCTGCCATAGTTGGAAAAACTCCTCTTTATGGCCTGCACTTAGAAGAGAATAGAAAGCCAACAGTCGTGATAGAGTCAGAATCGTTGAAAGATTCATCTGAACTTTCCTTACTTGGGTACATCGTAGGAAAGACATTTGGCTCAGCAATTCCATATTTTAAAGGCATAAGACCGGATCCCGATGGCCTGAAATCCATAGCCGCTGCCATGGCAGCCTCCGGGTCCATTGCAATGTTTTACGTAGAAGGCGTCACTCCAGATTATCAGAAACAAGAGATTAATGGCCTTGAACGCATTAGTTTAGGAAAAGATGATTTAAAACGAGCTTGCGATTCCATTAACACAGGAAAAGAGCCGGACCTCGTGGCCTTGGGCTGCCCTCATCTTTCTCAAGCGGAATTGAGAACTTTAGCATCATTCTTGGACGGTAAACGACCTGTTCGAGACAAACCTGAGGTATGGTTTTGCACTTCTCGAGAAATCAAGGCTCGTTGTCTTAAGGAAGTGTCAATTTTGGAAAAATTCGGCAAAGTCGTTTGCGATACATGCATGGTAGTGACGCCAATAGAGAAAAAATATGCATGTACTGCCACTAATTCGACTAAAGCTTGCGTCTACCTTCCGTCACTATGCTCTCAGAAAGTAATTTTTGCTTCAACAAAAGAATTGATGAGGTTGATTTTATGATTATCAGGGGAAGGAGTATCTCTCGAGGTAAGGCAGAAGGAGAAGTACTTCTTCTAGAATCCGATTTTAGCTTTTTAGGGGGTGTGAATCCAAAAACAGGCATTTTAACAAATGCAACAACGCTCGAAGGGCAAAATATTAGAGGCAGGGTATTTGCCTTTAATCGAGGGAAAGGTAGTACTGTAGGCTCGTATACGATTTTACAATTGAAGAGAGAAAGGAATCTTCCTGCAGCGATTATAAATCGAAGCGCTGAGACCATTGTGGCAACGGGGGCCGTGATGGCTGGCATTCCCATGGTAGATTCAATCGATATTTCGTTATTGAAGAGCGGTGATGTGGCAAAAGTAGATGGTGATAATGGAATAATAGAATTACCCGCTGTGAGGCAAAGCGATGTGGTAACGGCAGTGCTGATGCATAAAGGCCGCATCCTCGCGCTTAAGAGAAGCGATAAGGTATCATCTTGCCAGAATATGTGGGCGGGAGTTAGTGGTTACCTCGAGAAAGGAGAGAAGCCCTTGGAGAGGGCAATAAAGGAAGTGGAGGAGGAGACGGCGGTTAAGGATTGTACTGTTCTCCACCAAGCTCCACCCTTGACAGTTAGACAAGGGGATATGGCATGGACGGTTCATGCCTTTTTAATGGCATGTCCAACGGAAAAAATAAGGATTGATTGGGAGCACAGTGAGTACAAGTGGATAGACCCTTCGAGTGTTGACGAACATGTAACAGTCCCTGGATTTTTGAGAGTTCTGCGATCATTAGGTCTGTGATCAAAGGGTGGCATCTACCTCTTTCTCAAGCAGGTTCAGCTCGTGAGCGTCCAAGGTGGAGGGGTTCAGAACTAACATGAGAATGGAGCGATTGATAGCGACCTGATCGCGTAACGATTGAACTAATCTCAGGACGGTCAGGAAGTTGTTATTGGTTATTAGATATTCTAAGCCATCAAGAAGAATAATTCCTCCTTCAGACTGAGCTAGGAATTGCTCTAAGGAAACCGATAATTTTTCTAAGTCTTTTGGACGAATGCTAGATTCTTTACCGACATTACTCAGCCAAAGAATAGGAGTGTCTCCTAAATTATATTTAGATTTAATTTTTAGTGGATAATTCCTCGTAACACAAAAGCCCTTCATTCCTTTACTCAAAGCTTTTTCGAAAAGCTGGTAAGAGCGTTCTGCCTTCTCTTCCTTTATGAGATATGTGAAAGATTTTTCCAATTCGATATCCGAGGCGGTTGAAATTTCGGAAGGTTCAACAGATACTTCTTCAGCATGTGTCTGTACGTTCACTTTCTTACCACAAGACCCACATGTAATTTTATTCGGAGGAACAGGGGCACCACAATTAATGCAATTTATAGTCTTATCAAATCCTCCCGATTTTGCATAAAATAATATTTCTTCGATAGTTTTCTCTCCCAATCCCTTGACTTTACGCAAGTCTTCTTTGGTTGCATTTTTTAATTTTTCTATTGTATTATATCCTGTTTCATAGAGTAGTTCTGCTTTGACTTCATTCATTCGGGGTATACGTAAAAGATATGGAATAAGGTCGGCCTTCGTCATGGTTTCTGTTGATGCAATAGTTGAGGTTGGTGTCGGAGCTTCTTTCCTTTCAAAATAATGAACGATCTTCTTAACATCGGACTTAGGCAGGGTTGTGATATTGTTAAGCTGATCTTCATTTAACTGTTTCAGATCATTCCGTGTCCGGTATCCTGATTCTACAAGTGCTAAAGCCCCTTCCTGTGATAGGCCAGTTATTTGCATAAGATCTTCTATAGCCTGCTTGAAATGAAGAGAGGTGATACCTACTTGGATTTTCTCTCCTTCAATTTCCCAGGATGTAACAATATCTCCCTTGACCGAATCTACAAATTCCATTTGGCGGCATCGCGTTTCGTTCATTATATGGCCTTTCCAAATTTTGAAATATTCAACTAACTTGGCAGGGGCATGGACCTCAGCTTTAATGTATTCCTCTACGTCTAACTTGATATCTTTTCGTGTCTGCTGGATACGCCTGATCAGCTCCCTAGCGAAACCTTCTGCCTCAATGTCTTGTGTAATCTCAAAATCAATGTATAATTCTCCACCACTGAAGGTCGCACTCACCACGTTAGATGGCAGAACACTTTTGAAACTCACCATATTTGGTTCGATTTTAATCATTTGACCTTCTATACCAAGCGAGTAGGAACCTTTCTCAATACAATCGCGGATCTGTTTGGCAGGTCGCGATTTTAACAGTACAGCTATCTTTGAACTCCACTGCCTATAGACCTTACCAATAGCGTTGGGATTAGGTTCAGCGATAAGTATGATTTCTGACCATTCCTGCCCTGGTGGGACGTATTCTATCTTTTTAACATTAGCTTGTGATCGGATTATTGGCTCTAATTGCTTCATTAGTTCTAAATTTTCACTATTGGATGCGCGAATGATTATTCTCTTCAGGGGCCAACGCAATTTAATACCGCGAGTCTGTCTTTCTTTATTAATAATCTCAACAAGCTCCTGAATCTTTACCATGCCCTGTTCTAGTCTCTCATCCAACTTAGTGGTGTCGGCGATAGGCCAATCTAACATGTGCACTGTTTCCAATGAACCATCTAAATGTTGGTATATTTCTTCACTGATATGGGGGCAAAATGGAGCCAGTATTTTAGTTAAATCCATCAAAGATTCATAAAGGACCTTGTATGCCGCTAGTTTATCCGCATCCCCCTTTTCAGACCAAGTTCGATCGCGGATTAATCTGATGTACCAACGTGATAGATCCTCTAATATGAAATCCTCAATTACCCGACAGGCTTTGTGCAATTCGAGAGAGTTGAGATATTTTCCGACTTCATTCTTCATTTTTTCTGTACGGGATATCATCCATCGATCTTCGGGTCGAAGGGCATGATTTACGGAATCAAAACTTATTGCTTTGGGATCAAAAGCATCTATACTCATATAAGTAGTAGCGAAATTTACGACATTCCAAAGGATATTCAGCGTCTTTCGTGCATTCTTTACCCCATCCCATTGAAATGAGATATCTTCCCAAGGTGCATTAGTACGCATTAAATAGAAGCGCAACGCATCAGCTCCATAGTCCTTAATCACTTTTTCTGGCTCTATGACGTTTCCTCGAGATTTAGACATCGGCTGACCATTAGGGTCCAATACCCAACCATGCATTAACACTGTCTCATAAGGGGCACGATCAAAAGCAATGCATCCAGCAGCAAGCTGGGAATAAAACCATCCTCTAGTCTGGTCGTGAGCCTCTGTTATCCATTTGCAAGGCCACCAGCGGTCGAACTCAACCCTGCTGCGAGGGAACCCAAGCTGTGCCCACGTAGCCACACCCGAATCGAACCAGACATCAAGCACGTCTGGCACTCTTTTCATTTGGCCGCCACAACTTTCACATTTGAAAGTTATTGCATCTATCCAAGGCCGGTGTAACTCCATCTCTTTGCGGAAACCTTCGCCCTTCTCCAATTCAGAAATTGAGCCGATAACTTTTGATTCTCCACATTTACAAGTCCATACGGGAAGAGGTATACCCCAGTAACGCTGTCGCGATATACACCAATCTCGGGCGTTCATGGTCCAATCATATTCCCGAGAAGACCCAGCCCAATCTGGAACCCAATGTATCTTGTCGATTTCCTCCAACATCAATTTTTTGATCTGTGTTATTTTAAGAAACCATTGAGTAGTGTTACGATAGATTATACCAGAATCACAGCGCCAACAATGACCATAACGATGAACAATAGTCCCGACTGAGTAGATGAGATTTCGATTCTTCAATTCCTCAATAATTTGCTTATTCGCTTCCTTTACACTCATTCCAGCATATCTCGGAGGGAGTTCCTTAGTAAAACGCCCACTTTCATCCACTGGGCAAAAAGGTTCTAGCCCGAACTCCTTTCCCATCTCGAAATCCTCGGGACCATGACCCGGTGCGATGTGAACCAAGCCTGTATTCTCAGCTGCAACTGTATTCGATGGAATTACCTTATGGACCCATTTCCCAGTAATTTGGCGTTGATATTCCACATCATTATAAAAAGGGGGGATGTACTCCACGCCAATTAGATCATCGCCTTCTATGAGATCTAAAATTTCATAACCATCGTACCCCCCCATTGTTCCAATCTGCTCTACTAAAGATTCGAGAACGATTACAATTTCACTGCCATTAGCTCCGATGTATCTCACTTTAGCGTAACGAAAATCTGGGTGGGCTGCAACTGCAAGGTTTGCGGGAAGGGTCCATGGAGTTGTAGTCCAGATGAGAAGGTATGTCCCCTCTTCCTCTTTCAAAGGAAATCGTACATAAATGGAAGGATCTTTCTCATCCCTATATTCGATTTCTGCCTCAGCTAAAGCCGTTTCGCAGCGTGGGCACCAAGATAAAACCCTATTTGATGGCGCGAGAAGACCTTTATCATACGCTCGCTTAAGGGTCCACCATGCAGCCTCGATATAAGAACTGGTTATGGTCAAGTATGGATTATCCCAATCCATCCATACGCCCAGCTCCTTGAACTGTTCCGTCATGCGTTTTTGGAACTCTAAGGCGAATGATTTGCATGTAGAGACGAAACGATCTATACCATAAGCTTCGATCTCCTTCTTTGTCTTAACACCAATACTTTGCTCTACTTTTACCTCAATAGGCAGACCATGCATATCATAGCCTGGTTGGTCTCGGACATTGAATCTCTGCATCCTTTTAAAACGAATGTAAGTGTCCTTGAGCGTTTTATTCCATGAAGTACCTAAATGTATAGCCCCTGTAGTATAAGGTGGTCCGTCAACAAAGTAGAAATTCGGACAAGATGAGCGCAGCTCTTTAGTTTTGCGATAGGCATCAGTTTTTTGCCAGTATTCTCGCACCTTTCTCTCTAGCTCTACAGGATTGTAATTCGCTTGGACCTGCTTTATCATCGCAGTCACTGTGGCCTTATATGCAAATTCCTTTTTAAAACAAACTGGTCCTGGCTGACTTTTTGCAATTTCAACTAAAACATATCTAAAGAGCGCTGTGATTGAATAGAGGTCGGGGATTTAACTGACTGGCTACCACTCATTCTTCTTAACGCGTTTTCAACTCTTGCCTCAGAAAAGTCATACTCGTCATGCAGTAGACTTAATACTTTTTCGCGATCCGGAGGACGCCATTCTAATTTGTAATCAGTTATCACCTCGTATTTTAAAAAAATATCTCGAATCTCGTTATAATTTTCTATTTCCACCTGTAACAATTTTAAAACCGTTTCCAGATTTTTGTGCTCTTGAATAAGCTTAAGTCCTTTTTTAGGACCTATTCCTAGCACTCCTTCATTGAAGTCCGTTCCCATTAAAATGCAAAGATCAACCAATTGCTCACGAGTCAAATTCAATTTTTGTAGCGCATCATTAAGATTGACGACTTCGATTGGGATCTCTTTATTCTGATCTCTTCCTGAAATCCGCTTCTTTCCTCCAATAGCGAGATTGCGTACTAGATTTGGTGCACCGAACAATAACGAATCAAAATCTTGGGAGCAGGCAGCCCACACATCCCCTCTTATCGCCATATAGGCAGCTTGGGCCTCCCCCTCTTCTGGAGCTTGAACCACAGGTATTCCTAAATGGAACAATAAGATGCGAGAACTCTCCACAATTTCATTTGTAATGCGTGAAGATTGTGTAGCTTTGCTGAATGCCTTTTCATAATCCCCTTTTTCAAGGGCTTCTTCCCATTCTTTTTTTGCTTTGGCTCGGCGTTTGCTTCTCTCATCTATGGTGCGAAATTTCAAAGGGTGCGGAGTACCATCAAAAACGTATACGGGCTTTATGCCTTTCTCGATTAAATGAGCATTACGATAAAGGAGGCCAGCCAAATGCGACGTAATGCGACCTTTTTGATCCATTAAAGGCTTACCATCTGGTTGACGTATTACGCTTAAAAACTGATAAATTGCATTATAAGCGTCAATCGCTAGATTTCTGCCAGAAAGATCCTCTAGATCGATTTGCTTTCCCATAATTATATCAGAGAGGTTAACTCCCATAATCTTATCATTAAAGCATTTAAGAATTAATCTTTACCTATCGGCCTTTCATTGCTTTTAATAATTATTAATATATTATTTTAAATAATATTTTTTAAAAAAATGTAAGAGGAAAAAGAGAACAGAATGAACCTGATTATATTGTTTGACGGGACATTATGATGAATGATAAAGCCATTTAAAATTAGCTCATTTATTTTTAATTTCGATAAAACATATATGTTTATAGTGAAAAAATGATTATCAAGTGTAAATTGCTTAGTTCCTCGCTCTCTTTAAATGGCTTATTCATTCATCGTTAGTCATTGGTATATATAACATAGTAACTGCCACCCCTACCCAAATAATAAGTGGTAGGATGATACATATACCCGCATCCAGAATCAGGGAAACCAGCAAGAACAGCAACGGAAAAACTACTGCCAATATTATTATCATATTGTCGCTTTTAAATTCCATAGTGCACTCGACGTCGAATGAGGAGCCCAGTTTATGAAACTTTTCCATATTTAAATTCTAAATTAAGGTCATTATAGTTCTTTCCACCTCGCTATTTCAGCTGCCATATTCTTGGAGCTGAATAAAGCGCTTCCAGCTGCTAAAACAGTTGCACCTGCTTCCACAGCCCTTTTTCCGGTTGAATAGTTAATGCCTCCATCTACCTCTATTTCAATTTTATGTCCTCGATTTTGTATTTCTTTTTTTACCTTGTAAATCTTGGGCAGACAATCTTCTATAAACGCTTGACCTCCAAAACCAGGATAGACGGTCATTACCAAAATAAGGTCAATCATGTCTAGATATGGCAAAGCGTCTTCTAATGATGTATTAGGATTAATTGAAAGCCCCGCTCTTTTTCCTAATGAATGAATTCTATCAATCGCTTTCTCAACATTTTTTGTAGCTTCCACGTGCACTGTGATTAAGTCTGCACCTGCAGATGCGAATTGATCAATAAAATTTTCAGGTTTTACAATCATCAAATGTACATCGAAAGGTATCGTTGCATGAGGTCGAATGTGTTTTATCACAGTTGGACCAATAGTGATATTAGGAACAAAAACTCCATCCATAACGTCTATATGGATCCAATCTGCACCAGCATTTTGAACTTTTTTAACCTCACTAGCAAGCGAGCCGAAGTCTGCCGATAGGAGAGAAGGTGCTACTTTTACCATTTCTCTCCTCTATCGTCTACATTGTTTATCATTATTCGCTTCAGGGGACGACTAAGGCAGGCACTTTGGAATGATGTAATACTTTACTGGACACGCTTCCTAGTAAAAAGCCCTCCACTGCACTTAAACCTCTTGAACCAACTACCACCATATCGAAATCCTTCGCCATCTTGACAATAACATCGGCTGGATGGCCGAATTCTACTATTGTCTCATGCTCTACACCGGCGCGCCTTGCTGTTTCTACTGCTTTTTGTAATCTTTCATCGCCCATAGTTTTGTCTTCCAGAGGTCTAGAGGATCGTCCGGTGAATAAGGCTGCCTCAGATGGTGCAATCACGTTTAATAATGTTAATTTTGCACCCAAAGCACGAGCTATATGTGTCGCCAATTCCACCGCCCTAAGTGCATTCTCAGAACCATCAACTCCGACCAACACCTTTGAAATCTTTGTCATTTCCACTCACCCCTTTTATAATTTACAATTCATATTATAAATAAATAACCTTTCAAATGCAAAATTTTTTATCTTGATTTCAGGATGAATGTCTATGGCTGCGAGGAAAAGTAAAGAAAAGTCTCAAGATGTATGTAATATAAAAGGATGCGATGGCAAAGCGGAAAGATCAATCTCGGCAGCAGCGGCTAAGGAAGCCAAACTTCCAATCGAAGAAAATGAAAGGCGAGCGCATCTCTGCAAGAAACATTATAAAGAATATAAAAAAGCAACAAAGCAAAATCGTATATTATCTTCTTTAGGTCGTTAACCTATTTTCGTTACATATGCTCTATTTTTAAATATCGATAACGGAATCGACGCCGAAATGAAGCCTTCAACCATCCAGCTGCTTTCTAGTGCTTCCCTTTCAGCAGCATCTTTGTTAATACCTAATTTAGCAAGGGATGGATTTGGAGCTTCAAATTGGGAAATCGGAATTTTAGTGGCAGGCTATAGTGCCGCAATATTCGTCTCATCGTATTTTTTTGGTCGTTTTTCAGACATACATGGTCGTAAGAGAGTTTTACAAAGTGGTTTATTACTTGCCGCAATAGCTCTATTCCTTCAAATTTTCGCTTATAATACATTTGCTTTGACCGTTTCACGCTTAATAGTCGGAATGTGCGCTGGTATCTATCCAGCTGCTTTGTTAGCACATGTTTATGAAAATGATAAGAAAATAGGAAAATTCTCTTCGTACGGTAGTTTGGGTTTTGGTCTAGGAACATTAATCGCAGGTATTATCGGAATCTACCTTGAAATCTTCATATTCAGTGCCGCCATGATGCTAATAGCTTTTGCAATCTCTCTCAAATTGCCATTCGGTAAAGAGAGTATCCACCACGTCCCACTCTTTCCGAAAGATATCCTGCGTCGTAATTTCCCAGTATATTTGAGTATAATGTTTCGCCACACCGGCGCGAACATGATATGGGTGATATATCCACTTTTTTTGGCGGATTTAGGAGCGAGTCCTCTCTTCATCGGAGCCATTTATGCCGTTAATGCACTAGGGCAATTTTTTTTTATGCAAATGACTGACAAATACAAAGCGGTACCTTTGGTTGTGATTGGTTTCATTATGTCTATCGTTACATTTCCATCCTATACTCTAGCACAGGTTTACTGGCAAATAATCCCATCCCAGATAATGATAGCTTTAGCATGGTCTACTCTGTATGTAGGTTCAATAAAATACATTATGGAACGCAATGAGGAGAAGGGAACTTCGGCTGGTTTGCTCCAATCCGCATTGAGCATCTCGGCGATAATGGGGGCATTATTGGGAGGATTTGCTTCAGGCTTTTTTGGATTTAAAGGATGTATGTATATTGCCACAGCGGTCGCTATAATAGGCCTTGCAATCTTCCTATTTGGCAACAGATGGATTAGGCACTTTGTGGACAAGACTAATTAAATTGAATTAATATGAGACTATTGTGCGCATTATCTTCCTAGGAACTGCAGGAAGTTTACCAACTCCTCAACGAAATCCTATTGCTGTGGCAGTCCAGATGGGTCCAGATATTCTACTCTTTGATTGTGGTGAAGGGACACAGAGGCAATTTATGCTTTCTTCAGCCTCCTTCATGCGGGTGACGGATATATTCATTTCGCATTTTCACGGGGATCATTTTCTTGGTCTTCCAGGACTTATTCAATCAATGAATTTTTTTGGACGTAAGAGGGAACTAAGAATTTTCGGACCGGCTGGTATCAAAGAGGCTTTAGATTTAGCGCTTTCTTTGAGTTTTTTCCAGCCCAGTTTCGATGTGTCCGCTTTTGAATTAGTTCATAATCAATGCATTCATTTTTCTGGTTACGATGTAAAGGCAATACAAGCCGATCATACAATTCCTGCCTTCTCATACGTTCTCGAAGAAGAACCCCGTCCTGGCAAATTTAATGTAAAAAAAGCTAGAGATCTCGGCGTACCAGAGGGGCCAGCTTTTCGAGCTTTACAAGAGGGCAAGACGGTAAGTGTCGGAGATTTGACCATCAGTCCTTCTATGGTAATTGGTCCTAAGCGCAGAGGAAGAAAAATCTCTATTTCAGGGGATACTAGACCTAATCTCAAATTTATAGAAGCATCGAAAAATGCTGACTTGATGATACATGAAGCAACCCTATCATCAGACCTTGAAGATGAAGCAAACGAATATGGTCATAGTACCGCACAGCAAGCTGGCAAAGTTGCGGCCCAAGCAAAGGCGAAAATGTTATATCTCTATCATTTTAGCAATAGATATGATGATGTAAAATCATTGGTGAATGAAGCGAAGAAAGAATTTCCAATCGTTTTCGCGGCTGAGGATTTGTTATCTCTTCAAATAAACCCACCTGAGGAGGAGTGGAATAGAAGCGTTTTTAATTAAGAGATATACGAACTAATCGATTGTTTTAAAATTAAATTCATTTTCTATTTATGGATTTTGTATTTTTAATTAATTTAATTAAATTTTAACTAGTAAGCTACAAATATTTACTCTTTTGAAAATAATGTATTTATTTACTACGGGAGATCACAAATGAATTTTTCTAACCATTGAATTAAATCATAGAAGCTTAAGGACGTCTGAAGAAGTTATAATTCCAGTGATCTTCCCTTTTTTTCCAACTAGGACTGCATTGGAACTGGAAAGGATGGAGGTAATCGTTTCTAATGGAGTATCCTCGTTTACAATCGGAAACCCCTCGGCCATAACGCTTCTGACGGGTAGTTCGGAAATCGATTCTAGACTACTTCCATCACGTAAAAGGGCTAGAATATTATATTCACTTATGCTCCCTACTGGTTTATCACCATCGAACACTGGTAGCTGTGAATATCCCGATGACCGCATTAATTCTGTTGCATGCTTAACCTTATCCTCGGCTTGAATCGATATGATTTTTTTTGAGGATACGTCAATTGCCTTTCTACCCGCTCTGCGTCTATTTGCCTCTTCCTCTAATGCTTCAAAAATCCTGACAACGATTTCATATGAGGCATTGATTCTCCCATTCTCCAGTTTCGCTATAGTACTCTGCGACACAGAAGTCAATCGAGATAACTCTATTTGCGTGATATCCAATGCCTTCCGCATCCTTTTAATTTCCCTAATTTCGGGGAATTTCATCGATATGGAATCTTTATTCCTATATGAATATTTTATGCAATCATGTATATATCTATGGAATCTTTTCGAGCCCTAACCAGCCCTCAATCTGTCTGGCTAAAAATAAAAAAAGGTGACAATCAAATGGCCAAGAATATCATTGTAGAAAGAATCGATTATACTCCTGTCGAGAAACAGCAAGTAGAATTGGTTGAGCGTAAGGGCATTGGGCATCCTGATAGTATTGCTGATGGTCTTTCAGAGAGTGTTTCCCGTGCCCTCTGTAAGATGTATATCGAGCGATATGGGCGTGTCCTTCATCATAATACAGATGAGACACAGATCGTAGGAGGGCAATCTTCTCCTAAATTTGGAGGAGGAGATATTTTGGAGCCCGTCTATATCTTACTAGTTGGGAGAGCGACAACCGAAGTTAATGGAGAGAGACTCCCTTACAGGACAACTGCGGTGAAAGCGGCCAATGAATATTTAAAATCACATTTCCCTAATCTTGATATGGATACTGATGTCATGCTTGATTGCATGATAGGAAAAGGCTCAATTGATTTAACTTCAGTTTACGACAGTAGGAAACATTTGTCCAACGACACTTCATTCGGGGTAGGTTATGCTCCGTTAACGCAAACGGAGAAGGTGGTTCTAGAGACCGAGAAATATATCAATGGCGCTATGAAACGCAGAATCAAAGAATCGGGTGAGGATGTAAAAGTCATGGCAGCACGAATGGGAGATACAATAAACCTCACAATAGCATGTGCCATGGTTGATCGTTATATCCCAGATAAATCACATTACATAAGCACGATAGAAGAAATGAAAAATCGAATACATGATTTCGCCGTCAAACAAACCGACTTAAATGTTAATGTAGAGATTAATACTGCTGATGATTATAAGAAAGGCGTTTTTTACCTCACTGTTACAGGGTTAAGCATGGAAAACGGGGACGATGGCTCTGTAGGAAGAGGTAATCGCTGCAATGGACTTATCACGCCTTTTCGTCCTATGAGCATGGAAGCGTCCTCAGGAAAGAATCCAATTACCCATGTAGGAAAGCTGTATAATATTTTAAGCAAGTTTATCGCAGAAGACATTGCCAACGCTGCAGGAAATGAAATTCTGGAAGTGGAAGTACGCATTCTTTCACAGATCGGAAAGCCAATAAACAATCCTCAGACATGTTCGGTACAAATATTGCCCGCACCAGGAGCTAATTTCAAGAAATGGCAAAGAGAAGCGCGCAGTATAGCAGACAACTGGTTGGACAATATCGAAGTCGTGACGAAGAAAATAGTTAATGGAGAGATAAGCACATTCTAAGTATGATGAAATTTGTAGACCTTCCCAAATATGGTCCGGTACATAGGTTCGCTGATTACCATGTATACCGGACACTTCTAATTCTCATGGATGGAAGAAGAAAAGGGCGTAAGCAACTGGCTGACTCAGTTAAAGTTGGCGAGGGAAGCATGAGGACCATCATTGATTATCTACGCGATAGGGGTTTTATTGATGTGCAACAAACTGGAATAAAAATTTCCAATAAGGGTCTAGAATTCATGAAATCAATTCCTTTAAAGGTAGAGCGTTTAGAACCTAGCGACATGTCTATTGCTGAAAGAAACGTTGCAGTTCATGTAAAAGGTGCAGCATCACGCGTAAGTCTAGGTATTGAGCAACGAGATGCTGCTGTAAAGGCAGGTGCCGAAGGAGCTACGACAATCATTTATTCCGGTGGTAAACTTATAATTCCTCCTGATTATAGTGTGGACGACCATAAGCCATCCTCTTCATTGCTATTACGAAAAGTGTTTTCATTGGCGGAGGGGGATGTTATAATAATAGGCACGGCGCAAGAATATTTCGAAGCAGAGAATGGTGCATTAGCAGCTGCTTTTGCATTAATCTGAATAATATAATTATTATTAATTTTATTATATAATATTTATCTATATACTTCATATGTGCAGAATAATAATTAACAATCAATTATTAAAGAAATCAAGTATCCATCAAGAGCATTTTGGCAATAAGCATCTGTGAATGCGATAATGGATCTGCATTTATGTCAGCCGCAAAAGCTTTGATAGTACGACTGGAATACATTCTAAAATCTTCCTTTCCAGTTAACTTGAATAGCTCAATTAGAGAAATGGCGGCAATTGAATTTCCACTTGGAATAGCACCATCATAACCATCCATTCTACGGGCAATTAAAAATTCTGAATCATCAGATGTGAAAAAGAAACCTCCTGAATGTTCATTCCAAAAGTGTTTTATCATATTTTCTGTTAGTCGAAGGGCCAAATCTAGATATTTATCTTCTTCGTTGGCTTTGTAAATTTCAACAAAACCCCAAATCAAATTGGTATAGTCATCAAGGAATCCGTTTATTCCAATAACATCGCTTACTGCTCTATGATATAATCTTCCATTGCAACTCATTTTCGATGATAAGATATTTGCGGCCCTAATTGCCCTTTCTAAAAGATTTTCTTCTTTTAATAAAATGGAAGATCTTGCGAGAGAAGCGATCATGAGGCCGTTCCAATCAGTTAATATTTTATCATCGACTTCGGGTGGAACTTTTTTCCTACGAGCTTTTAAGAGCTTTTCAATTTTATTATCTATATATTCTTCAATCGAATTTTCAGAAAGTGAATACTTATTGCTCAATTCTTCTAATGTTCGATTTAAATGTAAAATATTAGAGCCAGTTTTTCTTTTAGTGGCTTCATCTCTGAAATTGCCTTCCTTTCTGATGTCGAATGCTTCTAAAAATATTTCAGAATTATTACCTAACGCATCAACAATTTCATCCCAAGTCCAGGTATAAAATTTTCCTTCGATCCCCTCACTTTCAGATCCTTCTGCCGAATAGAATAAACCTTCAGGAGAAGTCAAATTACTTTCGACATAACTAAACGTTTTCAAGGCGATTTTCTTAAAAATTTTATCCTTGAGAATTGAATAGGCTTCCGAATAAGCCATGGCTAATAATGCCTGGTCATAAAGCATTTTCTCGAAATGTGGTAGATGCCATTTTCTATCTGTAGAATATCGATGAAAACCATATCCAACATGGTCAAAAATACCCCCTTCTCCCATTCGTCTCAAAGTCAAAAACGACATATTTTTGGCACTTTCATTTTTAAACTTATTATAATAATATAATAAAAATATTAATCTATGTGGAACAGGAAACTTTGGTGCAATTTCAAAACCTCCATATACCTCGTCGAAATTCATCTCTGCTTGCAATAATGCTTTGTGTAAAATATCTGAATTTAAGTCAGCTGGTTCTCGATATGCAACAAATTCTTTGAGCGATTGGGATATATCTTCAGCAATTTTTATTAATCTATTTTTATCTAATTTCCACTGAAGCGCTAGAGAGGAAAGAATGTCTAATAATCCTGGCGATGTGGGTGAACCCTGTCGGCTAAAATAAGTTCCAGCAAAAAAAGGCTTGCCATCGGGTGTGGCGACGATTGTCAGGGGCCAACCTCCACCACCTGAGATCATTTGGCAAGCTGCCATATATATTCCATCCAGATCTGGCCTTTCCTCTCTATCAACTTTTACAGGTAAATATTCTCGATTAAGAATAGAGGCGATCATTTCATCTTCAAACGACTCCCTGGCCATCACATGGCACCAATGGCAAGCTGAATACCCAATTGATATGAAAAGAGGTAGATCTGATTTCTTAGCTTTTTCCAACGATTGTTCGCTCCATGGATGCCAATCAACAGGATTATAAACATGATGCTTTAGATAGAGACTCTTTTCACCGATTAAATGATTAGTGCGCTTTTCTTGCATTGGGATCGAATAACATTAGGTAGATAGTTATTCATAATAAATACTACCGATGAGAATTAACATTCGAATATTAGTAATTTCAAGAAATAATAAAAAAGGGAAATGGAAAGGGTTTGAGCGCTTTGCAAGAGGTCGGCGGCTCTCCCTTTCTCGGGTTTCTCCTCCTGTTTTGGCCCCAAAAGGACCATCTGAATCCCTTGCGTGCCTGCGCACGTTGGAAGGTTAAATGATTCCTGCCTTTAAGTCATTTGCGAAAGTCGAATTCTAAAAAAATGAAAAAAGGTTTAAATGACTTAATCGTCCCAATACTCTAAAATACCAGGCATGACACGATTCGCCATAGATTCAAAAGTTTCTATACCAGTAACTTTTGAACCATATTCGCTCAAAGAGCAGATGTCATCCCTTGCTAAGTTATTTAATTTAAACTTCCGAGCTCCAGCCATGAGTTGTTTAAGCCCAACGGAAATTCTATCAAAATACGTATAAACTCCTACTGCTCCCCACGGAATATCTTTTCCGATTTGTTTTGATCTGAATTTTTCCTGAATTTCGCTTGTCATTATGAAAAATTTTTCAGGATTTGAACCATATTCATCAGCAAAGCTTTTAGGCAATTTACCTTTTGTAGCAAGATGAGCGAAATATTGGGATCTCATAGCAGCTAAAATGGGCGATCTTGCCATTCCTATGGCCTTGACTAGTGGTCCATCTCCGATGTTGCTCATTGCTATTGATTTGAACATTTGAGTCTCATTCACAAATCCTCCAGCCATTACTAAATCTGGTATGAATCTATTTTTCTTTCGTAATATTCTGGCGCAATCAAGCAGCTGCGATTGCAAGTGAACCGTAGGAGTTGACATCTCATTCATCATTGGAACAGGGCTCATCCCCGTTCCGCCTCCTGCTCCATCAAAGGTTAACATATCAAGCTTAGCCTCTGAAGCGCACTTTAAAGTAAATGCAACTACCTCAGGCCTATAAGCTCCCGTCTTTAAGAAAACATATTTTGCGCCATTAGATCTGAGCCATTCTACATCTTCTACAAAAGTTCTGCGGCTTGGGAATCCCACGCGGGAGTGTCTCTCGAACGATTTAAAGGCTCCCGCTTTGAATGCCTCTTGGACACTTTTATCTTCTGGGTCTGGAAGTACTAAGTAGCCACGACGTTTTAATTCTAGTGCCCTTTCCAACGTATTAAGTCGGACTTCTCCTCCTATAGCTTTTGCCCCTTGTCCCCATTTTCTCTCTATAATATTAACTTCTAACTTACTAAGAGCGTAAACATCTACGCCGCCTCTTTGATCTTCGACATTTGTCTGAACAGCAATATCGCCATTTTCTCCATCCCAAAGTTCTCGATAAGCTTTGATTCGAAATTCTAAATCAGGAGATTTAGTAACTTTTCCATTTGTATATTTTGCTTCTGGGTCCATTCCAGCAACATTCTCACCTACAACTTGGATAGCACCTGCCATTGCAGCTCCTTTGGCTAAACTTTCCCAATTTCTTTTAGCAACTGCTGTCGAACCCAAACCAGGAATAACGATAGGGATAGCTAATCTAATTGGTTTCTTACTCGACGTCGCAACATATGAGGATACATCTGCATTTTCAAAAAATGCTTTATCCGGATTCGCTTCTATACCGTACGCTCCAATCAGCTCAGCAAGAATTTGAAAATGAGACCAGTCTAAAAGATAGTCTTTATTCGACGAAGCCGTCGAGGTTCCAAAATACTCGGGCTGAGGATATAGGACTTCTCTGCCTCGAAATGCAGATTTACCTATTTCACACATTACCTGACATTCTTCAATGCATATTGGACACATACCACTTGTTGGGTTTATGTCCTGCACTCTAGTCCTTGTACCAGTTGTAGACCTTGAATTCTCTATCACTTGCATTTATCAATCAGCTCCCTGTTACTTGGCCTGATAACATCTATCAGGCTCAAATTGGTCGGGGGAATGAATTAATTCATTTATTTATTTATCTAAACAATATAAGAAAACTTATTTGAATGTCCAAGATGAAAATAAGCGAATTTTAAATTTTAGACAATTATCTGAAATAATGATGTTAAGTCTATTTACTTTAATAATATATTATATATATTATATTTGTTTAAAATTCAAAATGAGATTAATTAATCGCTTCAATTATGCATTTGTTGATATTTAGATGAAAGAAACGAAGATAGAAGTGCAAAGAATGGTTTTATAAAAATTCCCACCACCCCCCTCCACAAACTTAGTCCGATTAATCTATAAAAAAGAATCATGCGTTTATTATAAGTTATTTTTGTATATTTTTTAAAAGTTAGTTTTAAGCAGATTAATTCTTAAACAAAATAAATGATGATGACCACCATAGTTAAAAAGATGAATTCAGATAAGGACACTCTAGTAAGAGCAAATAATACTTAGAAAAATACGTTCAGTGAAGAACGGAAAAAAAGGGAAGGAGTAAAAAAACTAACCATCTAGCAATCGAGTTAGCTTTCAATGTGGAGTTATGAATTTGGCTAATCACAAATATTCCGAATATGCTGGTTAAAAATTAGAAATCTATATCTTCCATAATCTTTGATCCGACTATTGATATATAAGTTAAAAATCGAATGGTAACATATAAATTCTTCTAAAGTGAAAGACTTTAAATATCGTATGGAAACAACGTAACTTCTCCACCATAATTTGAGAAAACTACCGCGTAATATATCCCCTTTAAAGAAATAATGGTGTTAATAACAGCAAATTTGAGAATCGCCCTTGGCGTGAACGTTTCTATCTCACCTTCTGATTACAAATCTCCATAACTTACCATCCAACAATATCCCAGGTGGCCTTTCGATATGTGTGGGACGGCAACCGTTGTGAGAACGTTGAGGTAAAAAAAGCCCGAGGTTTGGTAAGAATCCACTTTCTTTGGGGAGAATTTGCTGCCAATAATTGTATAAAAATTCGCTCTGCTTCGCAGATATAGAATTTAAAATAAGATGCATTATATTTTTTCTAATTTATCATATAATGTAAAAGACCGACTGGGTTCATGCATAAATTTTGCGGACTCTATTAATCGATTATCATTTATACACAAAGGCGAATGTGCAGATGCATTTGGCAACAAAATAATTATTAATAAAATCAAATAAATTGATATATATTTATCGAAATATCTCCTAAATGTAATTAATAATAACATGTATCTCTGGAATACAGATCAACTAAATCAGAATATATACCAAAAGCTGTCTCTCTAAGTGTAGGATCACGCTCTGCTATTACCATTTCAGCAAAAAGATCCATCGAAAAAATGGCTGCATTTGAAGCTCCAGTACAAGAAAATAGCATATCTTCTGGTCTTAATATTTCTAAGGCAACTTTGAATTCCTTATTTTCAAAATCCGCCATTGCAACTTGACGCACTCTCACGCATTTGTCCTTTTTGACCTTATCCAATATCCGCTTTAGAGATTCTTCTGTGATTTCTTCACGTGTAACATCTTTTAGTTTCAAATCATAACCTGCTAGTGCAGTACAAAGAATTACTAGCTTTGCGGCTGCATCCATTCCACTCAAATCGTTAACTGGATCGGTCTCCGTCATTCCAACGGCTTTTGCTCGCTTCAATCCCGCTTCAAAATTTTTACCCTCCCTCATTGTATCTATTATAAGACCAGTTGTTGAATTGAATACTCCTCTGATTTTCTTTATTTTAACGGGAGGGAGGCTTCTAAATAAAGAAAAAACGGGTGTTCCATCCATAACGGTACTCTCAAATTTTAAGGAAGCATTTGAACGTGATGCAGTCTCCATCAATTGCCTGAAATGTAGGGCTATTGGACCTTTATTGCAGGTTACAACATCTATTCCCCTATCTAAAGAAATAGTTATGTATGAAAATGCAGGTTCACCAGTTGCATAATCCGCCGAAGTGGCTTCAACAAGGATGTCGTAATCTGCCTCGCGTAAATAATTTTTTATTTCTCTTACTCTTTCTTCTGGGTTATAAGCTCGAGAATCCCCTTTGTTAGCTTTCAACTTTTTTGAAACTTTTCCTGGAGCCAGCTCCTTTAGGTTGGCAACTCCGATGGATCGGGAGCAAACGGCTGAAAAAGTAAATCTTTTTCCTTCTGGATCAACTTCTGCCAACATGTCGACAAGAGCTTTGCCAACATTCCCATATCCCACCAATACTATTCTTTTGCGGTCCATCGGAATACCCATCCTATTTGCAAATTGCTGGAAATTATATAATACATTTCTTC
>JAVYMA010000016.1 GCA_038740345.1 Methanomassiliicoccales archaeon | reverse complement strand
ATGAAATCGATGGCGAACGTGTGGAAAATTTCCCTGCTTCATTATCACGCCTCCAAAGAGCTAAGCCTATTTACCAGGATATGGAAGGTTGGGATGAGTGGGGACCTGGTGATGCTGCAGATTATGCGAAAAAGGGATATGATTCATTGCCCGAGAATATGCGCGCCTACCTTGAATTCATAAGTAAAAACGTAGGTGTGCCAATTCGAATAATCAGCCTGGGGAAGGAAAGGAACGAAACCATAGATTTACGCTGTCGAAAAACAACAAGGCACGCATCCTTCTACTAGTTCCTTGGGAGTTGCAAAAATTAAGCTAATCGTCTAACTTGGCGCGGTCAAATCCTTCTTTCCCTAAAGGTTTGGTGGCATCGATTCCTAATTTAGATGTAGTGATTTCCGCCGATGGATCCAGCGAGGAACCGGCAGCGTTATTGACCACTAATAGGGAGCGATGGGCTTGAAATCGGGTGGCTACCGCCCATTCCACTTGCCTGTCATCAAATATGTCTATATCTTCATCGACCACCGTTACCATCTTCATAGAGGAATGACCAGCAAAGGCCGCCATAATGGCATTGATACCATCTCCTTCTTTATTTTTGGTAATGGATACGACTCCATGTAACCAGCAGCAACCTCCCTCCGTAAGTCGAACTCCATGAACCCTTGGCACGACTTGGCTCACAGTTCGATGTATTATGGGCTCTCGAGGAAGGCCCATGAGTAGATAATGTTCCAGCCCACCAGGAAGGATGACATGGAAAATCGGGTCACGACGACAATACATTCTTTCCACCTCAAAGATTGGCTGCTGGCGAACGTCATCATACGTTCCAGTAATATCCACGAACGGCCCTTCTTCTACCAGCTCTGCAGTGAGCCTCCCCTCGAACACATATTCCGAGTTAGCGGGTACGGTCAGACCGGATTCCAAATCCGATACCTCCAATGGCTTGCCTGAGCATTCATAACTCAACGCAGACGCTATTTCCATCTCATCCTGATGATAATCTGTTGAAGTGGCGGCGGCGAGCAAGACTGCTGCTCCCAATCCCACGCAGAAGGCTACAGGCAAATCCTTTCCCTTTGCGAGGGAGGCTTTGTACATAGTAAATAAATGCCTAGGGACCAAGCGGACAGCAAACCTATTTTTATCCAGCAGCATGAGCCTGTGGAAGGATAGATTTCGCTTACCCTCAAACTCAGCTACCGCCACCCCCGCGGTAACATATCTTCCACCATCTTTAGGGAAGAATTTGGGGATGGGAAGCTTGGTAAGGTCAAATTCCTCGAAGACGCGATCCCTGAATTCTGGCCCTTGGACCTGAATCGGTTTTCTGGGATTGGCATTGGCACGAAGCATTTTAGACATTAGTTCGCTCGCCTCTATACCTAAGGCAGAGGCGATTGCTCCCCTTGTAGAGTAAAGGTTGCCTACAGCTTTGCGGCCATTAAGCTTTCGAAAAAAGACCGGGCGATGCTGGTTCTGCATGAGTATCTTCGTAGCCTCTAAATCCACAGATATTGGCTCATTAACATTCAATACATCTTTGGCGCTAGAAATGAGGGCACGAAGGGACATGAAAACCTCATGCATAATGTCCGTTATAAATCACTCGGCTGGATGATTCCTCATGTCGATTATAATAATTGTAAGATGAGATTAGCGAGACCTCCCAATGAAAATGCTAATAACATAGATGAGAAGGTGACGGTGAGCGCCCCTTTTAAACCGAACTCCCTTGACATCGCCGCCAGTGCCGAAAGGCATGGCATATAAGTCGCCATTACCAGGGCAAAGACAAATAGCTGCGCGGATGTCATAACAGCAGAGAGGTCCGCCGTTCCGAACAGAATGACCAAGAATTGCAAGGCCATCTCCTTCCTAAGGATGCCAAAAAACAAGGCCACTATGGTAACCGCAGGAAGGCCGAGAAAGCCTTCAGTGAATATAGCTAACGGTTCCACCATGGCTTGCAGGATGCCGAAAGACATAAGAATTTCAAGAATTAGACTCCCTACCAGCAAGATAGGAAAAGCTATGAGGAAAAAGTCTTTGGACCTTATCCATGTTTTCCATAGCACGTTTTTAGGACGCGGGAGCCTTAAATCAGGAATTTCCATCGCTAGGCTAGTAGGCTCGAACTTAAGGACCTTATGTAGCAGCCGACCAAGCATTAACAGCAGGGAAACAAGGATTAGATATATCGCCAAAGCGTAGAGTAGGCCAGCAAAATTACCTACCGTGCCTAGGATGACCGCAGTCTGGGCTGAGCAAGGTACTGCGATCACTATTATAACTGCAATGATTAGACGCTCCCTGCGCGATTCCATCACTCTGGTGGAAAGTATGGCTGGAACATTGCACCCTAGCCCTACTATCATAGGTATTATCGCCTTGCCATGCAGGCCAAGGCGATGCATTACACCATCCAACAGAACCACCATGCGGGGAAGGTAACCAGTGTCTTCAAGTATGCCAAGTAATAGATAGAAAACGATGATATAGGGAATAACGATGGCTAAGATTGCCTGCAATGAAAGGTCTAAGCCATTAGCCAAAGCCTGGCCCAATGAACCCCCTATCAATTCAGCCATACGGGCGAAGAAGTCTCCCATTATCAAGGCATAGGCATCCAGCAATAACCCTTCCAGGTAACCGCCAAGGAAGACTATGGTCAGAAATATGGCGCCTAGAACTCCCATCAATATGGGTATTCCAGTTTTGGCACGAAGGGTGGCATCGGAAATACGCTCAGAGGGGCGACGTTGGGGAATATTCCTCGAAATTACCTCTCGAGCTATTCTCCCTGCCTCTCCGTAGCGATCCCTATTGATATGAACTTCGATATCCTCCTCATAATCTTCTTTGAATCTTCTCCTGGCCTCCTCGACTTTAGCTTTGAAATCTTCTGTGAATTGATCGGTAAAGAATGGATTGCCTTCTAGAAGTTTTATCAGCGCCCCCCTTTTTGGGAATTTGCCAAGCCAACTCTCATCGCTTCCACCCAGTTCTTGCAGGATGCTCTCGATTCGAGGATCATATTTCACTTTAAAATCAGAGGGTCGCAGGTCTGCGGAAACCAGCACTTCAACCAGTTCTTCCACGCCTTCCCCCGTTATTGCCACCGTTGGCACAACAGGCACGCGAAGAATCGATTCCAGTTTATCGATATTCAATGAATAGCGACGCCTTGCTATGTCCATTTGATTTAGCGCCACTACCGTCTTGAACCCTAACTCCAATATCTGAAATATGAGAACTAAGGATTGCTCCAGACGATTGGCATCGGCCACGACAAGCACGCAATCCAAATGCCTTTCAGCAAGCAACTTGGTCGCAACTATCTCATCCTCAGAAATTCCAGTTAGCGAGTAAGTTCCTGGCAGATCGTGGAAATTGAGCCTGACTCCATGCCGTATCACAGACCCTTCCTGATATTCTACGGTAGTACCAGGATAGTTCGAGGAAATGGCCCCTATGCCCGTCAGCTTGGTGAAGAGAGCGGACTTGCCCGCATTAGGCTGTCCGATCAGACCTATCTCCATTACATCACCCTTGAGAAACCAAGGATCCACTTCCTTTAGTTCCTCTCCTCCTTCTTCTTCCCCCAGGATGCTCCCTCTCTACCAAAACCACATCAGCATAATCTCTAGCTAAGGCTATCTGGTTGTCATCAATGCGGATGATGATAGGGCCTCCCATGGGGAGTTTCTCCTCCAGTGAGATCCTTCTTCCAGGTACGAAACCCATAGATATTAGCCTCCGGATCATCGATGGCTTCTCGCACCTGAGATGTGTTATCTCGCCCTCCTCACCTTCTTTAAGTATACTCAACGGGACTGAGCAGCAGGAATGGCAATGAGAGCACTCCTCATCCTGGCATTCAGGAATAGGGTCGCCATCTGGACAGAAGCGAGGGTTGTTCGTGAGCTGGCAGATGCGCCTCTCAGACTCCTCTGAGATCGAATGCTCGAGGCGACAAGCCTCTGCATGGGCTTCCTCCTTCTTGGCTCCCAAGACATCAGCAAGAAATCGTTCCAGCAATCGATGCCTTCGCTTCATCCTCCTTCCTATACGCCTGCCTTCCTCGGTTAGGGTGGCTCCCTTGTATTTCTCGTAAGATACATAACCCTCAGAGGCCAGACGCTGAACCATCTCCGTGACACTCGCTGGGGAGAGAGACATTTTGGAAGCAATGTCATTGGTCTTTGCTGTGCCCCCTTTTTCCGTGAGCTCGTAGATGGTCTCCAAATATTCTTCTACTATTTCGCTAGGCATCGCTGTCTGCGATGAGGGGCACTCTATTTAAATCCTTTTAGGGTAACCTAAATCAAATAGAAGCTTAAAGGTCACGGAAAGGCACCATGTCGCAGCAGGTACACGCATGACACATCGTCCTGAAAGTTAATGTGGTCAGATCATGCTTCTCGAGAATTCTTTTGTGCTCCTGAGCTAACCTGAGAAGTCTGTCGGCATCAAGCGGAGGCAAGGGGCCCAGAGCCTCCTCGAGTGCTTTTCGATTCAGTTCATTAATTCGCAGAGGGCGAATTGTGGCTACAACGCCAAGTCGAGCCAATTCCTCCACACCCTCCAATACGCTCTCATCGCTCTCCCCAAGGCCAACCAGCAAATTGGAGCATACCTTCCCCCTGCCGAAGACCTTCACGGCATGTTTTAATGCCGTTAGTATCCATTCATGATCGAGCTCACCACAGACCTTTTGGAATATTTGAGGGTCCCAGGTCTCGATATTGAGTTTGATTTCGTCAGCACCAGCTTCTTTAAGTCTTTCAATATCCTGCAGATCGTCAACATACGGTTCGACACCAATGGGAATAGAAGGACCGAGTGCTCTCCTCACTTCTCGAACAATATATACCATCTTATCTATGGTGGTCTTCGCATCCTTAACCACAGCACTTGTAATCGCCACGGCTTTGAAATCAGGTCTCTGGGACGACTCGATAATCATCTTAACGATTTTCTCAGGGGTCAGGTTCTTAGTCACCTTCCGTTCTAATCGTCTGGAGGTGCAGAATTTACAGTCATAGATACATTCAGTTTCCACATTGAAGAAAGCCTGTTCTGGTGAGTGGAAGAGCACAGGTTGCACCTCGACTTTCTCAAGAAACGGCCTGCCTTCATGGAAGAGGGTATAGCCAGCGCCAGTCTCAATCAATTCGAAATCCCCACCCTCCAGGACTAAGCTCTTCTTCACCCTATGAAGATCGAATCGAAGCACTATTCCAACTGTCCCCGCACCTGGTCCTGCAGTGGATCTGCTAAGCCTTACCTGCAATCTTATATTTGGTGCTACACGCACAGCTCCTTTGGTAAGCAATAACGCTTTCTTTCTAGCTAGATCTCCTACGCCCTCTTCCATTTGGTCCCCTCAGCTGTATCTTCCAATATGAACCCTAAGGACCCTAACCTTTCGCGTAGCAGATCGGCCAAGTCATACAACTTACGCTGCCGCAATTCCTTGCGTAACTCTATGAGGACCTGCATTAATCTTTCAACTTCATCTCCGCTTACTTGAGGACTTGAAGGCAATATCCCTAGCACCTGGTCGACTTCCTCCAGAAATGATACTGCTTGACTAGCCCCTTCCTTGCTCATCTTTTCCTCAGACATTAGGCGGTTTGCTTCCCTAGCGAATTCAAATATGGCTGCGATGGCGCCACGCGAATTGAAATCGTCATCCATCTGTTCTATGAATTCCTGACGGGACTTCAGTATTTGCTGTGACATTTCCTCATTTCCTCGCGCCTCCTTCATGGCCCTTTTTAGCTCTGAATAAGTATTATGCAACCTTTTGAGGGATGATGATGCCTCCATCAAGGCTGAATCGCTGTAGTTGAGTGGACCGCGATAATGCGTATTGAGCAAGAAGAATCGAATCTCCTGTCGAGAGTATCTTTCCAAAACCTCGCGAACGGTAAAGAAGTTCTTTTGCGATTTAGCCATTTTTGCATCTTGCACGTTGAGCATGCCATTATGAATCCAGTATTTTGCCAATGGCCTTCCAGTGGCACACTCTGATTGCAATATCTCATTCTCGTGGTGGGGGAATATCAAGTCATTCCCTCCCCCATGTATATCGATGGTATCACCGAAGAGGCTCATGCACATGGCCGAACATTCTATATGCCATCCAGGACGCCCCTTACCCCAGGGAGAGTCCCACGATATCTCTCCTGGCTTTGCCCCCTTCCATAAGGCGAAGTCCAGGGGATTGCGCTTCTCCTCTCCGGGTTCGATGCGAGCTCCGGCTCTCAATTCCTCTGGTCTCATGCCTGAGAGCTTTCCGTATCCTTCGATTCCATCCATGGAAAAGTAAACGCTACCATCTTTTGTGCGATATGCTCTACCTTTCTCCTCTAGTTTCCTCACCATGTCGATTATCTGCGGAATGTACTCACTCGCTTTCGGATACATATCCGCCCTTTGCACGCCTAGCGCGTCAGCTTCCCTAAAATAGCGCTCTATATACATGGCGCTAAGCGCCAAAGGAGGCATTCCTCGCTCTCTTGCTCGATTTATAATCTTATCATCCACATCCGTGAAATTGGTGGCATGGGTCACTTTATAACCCTTATAGCGGAGGTAGCGCGCAATCATATCGAACACTATCATGCTCCGCGCATGGCCCATGTGGATATCATCATAGACCGTGACGCCGCAAACATACATGGAAACTTTGCCCTCGTGAAGTGGTACGAACTCTTCCTTGCGCTTGGTCAAGGTATTATAAATTCTTAAGGACAAATCTATACCTCGCACCGTCAACAGGCATCCGGTTATTTTATCTCTGCTTTACCAAGTTTCTCTTCTAATTCCCTGATTCGCCTCTCTAATTCTACTAGATGATTGCTTAGATCAGAGAAGGCATCAAGCAGAGGGTCTGGAAGCTGATCGTGGCGCAAATCTACCTTCACCGGCTGTCCATCCCTACGGACTACTTTCCCTGGTACCCCTACCACTGTGGAGTTGGGCGGGACATCCTTTATAACCACGCTTCCAGCCCCTATGCGTGTATTATCTCCGATATGAATGTCGCCTAATATTACGGCATGAGCTCCGATAACCACGTTGTTTCCAATCGTAGGATGTCTCTTCTTACCTCTTTCAGCGCTTACTCCACCCAGGGTTACTCCTTGGAATATGGAGACGTTGTCTCCTATTACAGCCGTCTCCCCTATAACCACACCCGTGGCATGATCGATGAAAAAACCTTTACCTATGGTTGCTCCGGGATGAATATCAGCGCCGGTCAAGAAACGAGCGAAATAATTGATCATCCTAGCGATCATAAAATTGCCCTTTTTGTAAGCCTGGTGTGAGAGTCGATGTAGAAGTATAGCATGGAGGCCAGGGCTAAAGAAAAGTGCTTCCTTATAACTTCGGGTGGCTGGATCCCTCTCAAGTACGATTTCGACATCCCTTTTCCAGCTATTCCGAATGTTCATGATTTTACTCTTGGAAAAGGTCCGTGCTCAAATATCTTTCTCCGCTATCTGGAAGCAGGACTACTATCTTTTTAGCACAGGTTACATCTCTGGCCATCTCGAATGCCGCGTGAAGCGCGGCTCCTGAGGATATCCCGGCCAAAATACCTTCCCTCAAGGCTAGCTGTCTTGCTGCTTCCTTAGCTTGTTCGTCCGTTACGGTTAAAATTTTATCAATTACATCTAGATCCAATACCCTAGGAATGAAGCCAGCTCCTATGCCTTGAATGCCATGGAATCCCGCTTTGCCTTCTGATATGACAGGAGATTTGGCTGGTTCCACTCCTATAACCATCACGTCTTTGCGATGCTGCTTTAACCTTCTGCCCACTCCACTTATGGTTCCCCCTGTTCCTATCCCTGCCACAAACATATCCAACTCTGGAAGTTCCCTAATTATCTCCTCAGCTGTAGCCAAATGAGCTCCGGGATTTGCGGGGTTCTCGAATTGCATAGGCATAAAAGCATTCCTTTCACTCTGGCAAAGCTCATGGGCGCGTTTTATCGCTCCTTGCATGCCTTCCTCTGCTGGAGTCAGGACCAATTCAGCTCCTAGAGCTCTAAGGAGCCTTTTTCTTTCTGAGCTCATACTCTCAGGCATGGTCAGTATTAGTCGATAGCCTTTAACAGCGCATACCATGGCTAGGCCAATTCCTGTATTCCCTGATGTAGGCTCAATCACACACATACCAGGCCTCAATCTTCCAGATCTCTCGGCCTCCTCGATCATGGCCAGGGCTATCCTATCCTTCACGGAATGCATGGGATTGAAACTCTCCAATTTGCAATAGATCTCCGCGCGAGTTCGGGGGGGTAGCTTCCTCAGCTTCACCATGGGAGTTTGTCCTATGGTGCCAAGGATGCTGTCATGAATGATGTCAACACCTCCTACTTTGATAATTTATAAACCCTAACCGTTACAGCGTACTTAGGCCTTCAAGCTTCTGCTTGAGTTTCAATCCTTTATTGATTATCCATCGAATACTTAATCTTCCCATCCTTCACTATCTTTCCAGGATCGATTCTTCCCAGTCGATTAAAGATGTATGCTGAACGCCAATTATTTTCAATTGATATCAAGCTAAAATGAAATCGATTCACTAAGAGTTAGTCGATTATATTTATCAATCGTATTGCCATCGCATGCATTTCCTTATCATCGCATTAATTGAAAGGAAGGTTGATATGAAGGATTGTAAAGGGGATGACACTCCTCAGAGAATTAAGTTCACCAAGCTTGCAAGAAATGACAACTAATTTTATAATGGAGTAGCTGGCTTTATCTTATCATGAGCAAGAAGGATGAGGCAGAGAAAGCGGTGGAAGAATTGAACAAAAAGATGTGCGGTTACACTCCTGGTACATTGCACCATATAAAAGAGCATAATCCAGATTTGGCCGTCTTAATCAGGGACATGGATCAAATCATGGTAAATGATGGAGCCCTTGACCGGAAGACCAAGCGCTTAATAGCGTTGGCCTGTGTGGCCGTTCGTATGTGCGAAGATTGTATATATCCACAAGCCAAGGTAGCAAAGAACTACGGGGCAACGAAAGAGGAGATTGTGGAAGCTTTACAAGTGGCTGTACTGACTGGAGGAGTTCCCACCTGGTCCGTTGCCAAGAAGGGGCTAACACAGCTATTCGAGGAATGGGACCAAGAGCTGATAGAAGAAAAGCCGAAGAAGACACGTTCGCGCAAAAAGTAGCTTGGAATGCTCACTTCCATAGAAGTAAAGCAAGCGGCATCCCGCCTCGGCTTCAGCGTTGTTGGGATTACCGATGCTCAGCCTTTCCATCATCATATCGAAGCACTGCGAAGGAGGAACGATGAGGACATTCTGCTAATGTCAACCCTTGATTTTGAAATTGATATTGAGAGCATTTACAAGGCTTCCTTTCCTACTGAGCTCTTGAGCGAAGCTAAATCGATCATCTCTCTATCTTTAGGCTATCTGATAGAAGAAGAGTTATCGAATGGAGATGGAACACCGCGTGGTAGGCTTGCGCGAGTGCATTGGTGGGATTGCCTAGGAGAGTTAGAAAGGCGGCGGACTCAGCTTATACAATGGCTGGAACAAAAGGGAGTTAGATGCGTTGTTTCTCCTGGTTCACCTGAGAAAGCAATTGCTTCGAGAGCAGGTCTTGGTTCTTATGGAAAGAATTCAAACATACAAACATTGGAGGATGGCAGTTGGAACGCTCTTGGTTCAATCATTACTGATGCCCCCTTGGAGCCGGATGAGCCCATGGCGCCCCGTTGTGGCTCATGCCGTCGATGTATCGGCTTTTGCCCCACCAAGGCCATTATTGAACCATATGTCGTGGATACAAAACGCTGCCTTAGCCATCTTCTACTCTCTCCTCGACCCATACCACTGGAATTCCGGGATAAAGTTGGGGATAGATTGACTGGTTGCGATGCGTGTCAGGAAATATGTCCTAGGAATTGGTATGTCGTTCCCAGGGCTGCCGAAGGGCTGCCGGGACGCTCGCCCAGCTCTATTTCAATACAAAGCATTCTGGATAATGAGATTTGGATTTCGAAGATTATCGCGAAAGAACACACGCCTCTGGCGCCACAGCTGCACCGCAATGCGATGGTGATATTGGGCAATTCGACATCTGAGGAGGCAATAAGCATTTTAGTCAGGTCTTTAGGCCACCCAGAATCTCAAGTCCGCTCTCACGCTGCATGGTCGCTGGGAAAGCATGGGGGGAACATAGCCAGAAAAGCTTTAGAAGAAGCTATGGCCAAAGAAAAGGACGAGAAAGTAATGGAAGAAATGATCTCAGCTCTAGAACGGGGATGGCCCTAGGCATAGCCTGGCTCTAGACTACAGAATCTTGGTCTTCCTTGCTTTTTAATGTGCCCGTCTTGGTCGTAGCCATATACCTGATAATAGAACATCCACCAATGATTCAGGTCCAGCATTTTCAGTCGTGCGCGACTAGCATGCCTTTCAGGAACTAGTACCACGAGTCTTTTCGTGTTGCCTGCCAGTATCTTGCGATACTCTTTCATTCTCTCTGGCCGATCCCAGCTTGTTGAGGTCTCAATGAATTCCTCTCCTATAGGATGACCTTCCCATAGAATGGAGATGTGAAGTCTTCCCTCCTCTCTTTCTTGAAGTACAATATGTGCACCTGGATAATGAGCTTGGACCTCTTCTTCTATCATTTCCATTCGCTTGTGTGCCACATATCTCAAAAGCTCTTGCCCCTGCACACACTCCTTAGTCTCATATTTGAACTTAAGTTCTTTCATCAAACGATATTCATAGTACAAAAAAATGCGAAGGGGATGGAGCCGGGACCGCGATTTGAACACGGGTATACGGATCTGCAGTCCGCCACATGGCCACTCTGTCATCCCGGCGCGCTCTGCAAGAACAAATACTTGGTATTTCTATTTTTCTTGGAACCCCACCAACGCCAGTTCTAAAATCCGAGGAGAAAGGATTTAGAAGGGAAATCTTCTTGGTCTTTCCATGCTGCCTGATCATTGTAAGGACGTCTCGGTTCGCGATGTCAATTTCAAGCTGACACTTGAAAACATATTAGACCACGCTCGAGGAAAGAAAGCGTATACGAGAACTGAATACATGATCCTGCGCCATGGTGAAGAGAATGCCATAATCAGGGTGCATAAGAAAGTCGGCAAGGAGTTATTTCGCATTATTGAGAACATAGAAGTGATAGCTCTTCCAGAGCAGGTGATTATGATTAAGGATGAATCAGTTGATGTCCTAGATCTATCACAAATGTCTCAATTAGCAGAACGGCATTCAGGCAAGTTCGTGATTGTGCAGGGTCTTTTCAATCACGTTTCATTCATAGGGCCTGATGATAGGAAAGAGGTCTTCGTTTTCGACGTGGTTCCTCCAAATCCTCCGAAATTATTTGTTCTGGTGCAAAAGGCCCTATCTGCTGGCCTCGTCAACCTTCCATTGATACCCCGCCAAGAGACATTGGACTTGAACGAGCTTTGTCATACAGTTACCGGTGATATAATGTTCCCTTGTAAAGCCTCAGGAGTGAAAGAGAACAGGGATACAATCTATCTAGATGAAACACCAGAATTGGAAGGTGAAGTGACATTGATAGGTTGCGATCTATCGCGACGGATATTTAAGAGCATTTATAGTCGCAGCCCAGCTGGCTTCATAGACATGTGCCCTCAATACTTAGCCCCAAGAGATGGTAAGAAGAGGATCCTCAAATGTTGTCGCATAAGAGAAGGGTTTGAATTGCATGACAATCTAGCTATAGTCCCATGGGGGGCTACGGTTAAGGAGATAGCTGATGCGTTAAACGCCTTGTTCAAGGATTAGCGACGGTCAAGGTCATAGTTTTCTAGCTTGTGCGAAGGCAATATATCCTCCCTTCTTATCTCCAATTTTGAATAATATTTCTCCTTTTAAATATAAAGCATCACGATCTTTTGAGTTGAGTTTAAGATAATCATCCAAAATACGCAGCGCTTGAGAATGCTCTCCCCTCAGATACAATAGACGAGCTTTTTCCACAATGCTCCTTTCCATATCTAATAGAGTCTCCATCGTAGCCTGTGCCTCTTTCATCACGACCTCTATGGCAGCTTGACTTAGCCAGGGATATCTATGAGCGAGCCTAACCTTGAACTGCTCAGCCTCTTTTTCTCTCAATTCCGAAGTGTTCGACCTGAATATGCTCCGAGGTACAGGTATCAATATGCTACCGTGCCTCACCTCGATGAAATTTGGGTTGCCTTTACTTCCAATCTCTGTGTGCACGCCAATTCGATGTCAAGAATGTAATATAAATAATATGATATGATGAAAAACCGAAATAAGAAGTGCGTCTTCCGAGTTAGAATTCCATCGAGAAAGGTTAATCATCTTTCGGGGCTTAAGGAACATCATGGACCGCATCGCTTTAAGTCCATACAATCCTCGGCTGGATTTGGGTGAAATAGTCGTCTATGACTCCACCTTACGAGATGGAGAGCAGATGCCAGGCATAGCCTTTAGTCTAGAGCAGAAGGTAGCCATCGCGCGTAAACTTGATGAGGTGGGTGTCCCCCAAATCGAGGCTGGTTTTCCAGCCGTTTCTGAGGGAGAGAAGCGAAGTATACGTGCCATATGTAAGTTGGGCTTGGAATCGCAGATATTGGCCCTTTCCAGGGTCATCAAGAGTGATATAGATGCAGCTGTGGATGCAGGGGTGGACATAGTTCTGCTTTTCGTAGGCACGTCAGACATTCATCTAAGATATAAATTCAACAAGCCTCGTGAGTATGTGCTGGAGAAGGTTTCTGAAGCGCTAGATTATTGCCGCTCTAGGGGGGTGAAGGCGGCTCTCAGCTGTGAGGACTCGACCAGAACTGACCTCCAATTCTTGTTTAAGGTGTATGATGTTGCAGAGAAATCTGGCGCGATTAGGCTTGGAATTACCGATACAGTTGGATGCGCCTCTCCCGAAGCAATTGAGATGATGGTTCGAGAAGTTAAGAAACGTTATAAGACACCAATCTCAATTCATCTCCACAATGATTATGGATTAGCTCTGGCCAACGCCATCTCTGGGGTCAAAGCAGGAGCGGTTGCAGTTGCTACCACGGTGAATGGAATTGGAGAAAGAGCTGGCAATGTCCCACTTGAGGAGTTCGTGGCGGCCATGAAATTTGTGTATGGAAAGGACTTGGGTATTGATACCTCTCGTCTTAAAGAACTTTGCGAGATGGTGGCCACCTATTCCAAGGTACCTCTAAGCCGCAATCATCCGCTCGTGGGTGATAATGTCTTCGCGCATGAATCGGGAATTCATGTTGCTGCGGTCCTCTCCTGCCCTCTTACCTACGAATCGATACCGCCTGAAATGGTGGGCAATAGACGTCAATTACTGCTCGGAAAGCATTCGGGAAGCCATTATATCCGCAAGCGCCTAGAGGATCTGGGATATTCTGCTACCGAGGAACAGGTATTGGCAATTCTAGCTAAAGTGAAAGCTCTGGGAGAGGTCAAAGGACGCGTAAGTGACGCTGATTTCGAAGATCTAGTGAAAGAAGTACTGCATCCAGAGGAGCATTTCAAAGCCTGATTTGTCGGCCGCACTCATCTCTCCTATATTTTCCGAATTCGAGTGAATTGAGTAGTGTCTTTCCATCGAAAACAGGACCCTCCGCGCAAACCCTCAGGCCGTCTAATGCACAAGAGCCACATAGACCGACCCCGCACTTCATATAGCGCTCCAGGGAGAGTTGACACGGAATCCCTTTTTCCTCACATAACCGGAGTAACGCAACCAGCATCTTCTCTGGTCCGCAACCCATTACGGCATCATAATCGATTTTAGACAAGTGCGCCGCGGCCAAGTCAACTACGGTACCCTTATAGCCAACGCTTCCATCATCAGTTGAGACCTCCACCCTATGGGAGGAATTGCGCGCCCTTTCCACAAAAATCAGCTCAGACGCCGTCCTAGCGCCGATCAAGATATCCACTTTCTCCGCATCGCCTATGAAATCCGCTACTGTCATTAAAGATGCCATACCGCTTCCACCCCCCACCAGCAATACTTTGCCGAAGGGGATCTGGAAGCCTTTTCCATAAGGTCCTCTAATCCCAATAATATCTCCCGCTCTAAGGGAGCAGAGCGCCTTTGTGGTTCTCCCCACTTCCTTAATCGTTATGCCTTTCTCACCATATATGTAAGAAGCGGACATGGGTATTTCCTCTTCCCCCGGTAGCCAGACCATTAAAAATTGACCAGGGGCGATAGAACCATTCCATGCGAAACGTAGTGTGGTTATTCCTTCCGCTTCGCGCGTGACTCTTAAAACCTTTACCATGGTTTGCTTATTCATGGGCGATCCCCACTATCTCATCTACTGCTTTGAAGCCATTATCGCGCAAGAATATCTCAAGACCGGAAACCACTTTACGAAAAATCTCCTTTCCTTGGCGTCCGACTGCACTGCCTATTTGGACTGCAGAAGCACCAGCCATCATATACTCTACCACATCCCTCCAATTCATAGCTCCACCAACACCAATGACCGGAATTTGGAGGTTAGCATATAGTTCGTATACGCACCTTACTCCTATTGGTTTAATTGCTGGGCCAGACAGCCCCCCTGTTCTATTACTTAAAACAGGTCTTCTCGCCTCGATGTTGATGCACATAGCTTTAACGGTATTGATGGCCACCACTGCATCTCCCTTTGCATCCTCTACCGCCTTTGCCACTTCCAGCAAAAGATGCGTGTTAGGTGTTAGCTTGGCGAAGACCGGTATATTGACTGCGGACTTTACTTCCTCCACGATTAATCTGACCTGCTCAGGTTCCACCCCCACTTCCATACCATAGCCTTTAGCATGAGGGCAGCTTAGATTGAGCTCGATGGCTGAAGCGCCATAGGATTGCATATGGCGGGCAAGTTCAGAAAATTCTTTTGGACCTGAGCCGAATATGCTGCCTATGATCGGCACGGGACAATCTTTGGCCATTTTCATCTCTTTTGCAAAAGCCTTGATCCCAGGATTGGGCAAACCCATGGCGTTGAGGTAACCATACTCCATTTCTACAATAGTGGGATTATCGTAACCTTTCCTTGCCTCAATGCCAATCGATTTAGTTACCACTGCTCCAGCTCCGCAACTAGCCATTTCCAACAAGGATTTGCCCGTCTCATCCATTATCCCAGATGCTAGGATTGTCGGATTGGGGAGCTCGAGACCGGCTAACTTGACATTGACCGCACTCATCTTCTCGTAGCGGTGAACCTCATTCCTAATAATGAATCCTATTCATTGCCTATTTCTTTCTTCCTTGCTTTTTTAAATAATCATCTACTGCGGCTCGTAGGGCATCCGGAGCAATGACAGAACAGCCTATCTTCTCTGAGGGGAGGCCGTCGAGAGCTCTTGAGACATCCTCTTTTGTAATTTGTATAGCCTCCTCAAGTCTCTTTCCTTTGATCATCTCCGTGAACACGCTTGCCGAAGCTATGGCAGCAACACAGCCGAAAACTTTGAAGCTCACATCGGTGATAAAATCGTTTTTCACCTTGATATAAATTACAACTTCATCACCATCCACTGTGTTGCCAAATCTTCCAACCCCATGTGCATCTTTCATCTCCCCTACATTTTTTGGATTGGCAAAATGCTCCATCACCTTGCGAGTATAGCCCATCAGGTTTCCCCCGAACCTAACCCCCGTGGAGCCATGGACCTCAGTCTCTCGACGATCTCTCCTATGCTCTCTAAAAACATATTCACCTCTTCCGTGGTGTTGAACTTTGATAGTGAAACCCGTAGCGATCCTCTACCTTCCTCAGGTCTTAATCCAATAGCCTTCAGAACATGAGAGGTCTCAGGACTTCGGGTAGAGCAAGCAGAACCGGTTGAAACGGCGAAGCCTTTCATGTCCAAGCTAAGAACGAGCGCTTCTCCCTCAACCATATCGAAGCGGAAATGGGCGTTGTTGCATAGACGTCTGGTTCTATGGCCATTCAAATGGCAGCCATTTACCCGTGATAAGGTTCCCTCGATGAGCCGGTCCCTCAAGGACGTCATTTTGTCCACGCTTTCTTCCATCTCCTTCATTCCTAATTCCATAGCTTTTCCTAATCCTACGATTCCAGGGATATTTTCTGTAGACGACCTTAATCCTCGCTCCTGTCCACCTCCAAATACAAGAGGTCGCAATTTCACTCCTTTACGAATATAGAGGGCGCCCACCCCTTTCGGACCATGGAACTTATGGGCAGAGATGGAAAGGAGATCTATGTTGTCCTTCGCAACATCCAATGGAAGTTTGGTTATCGACTGTACAGCATCGCTGTGGAAAAGAGCACCACCTTCATGGGCTATTGCTGCTAGCTCCCTTATAGGCTGTATCGTGCCTATCTCATTATTGGCAGACATCACTGAGACGAGGATAGTTTCCTTATCGATAGTCTTCTTGAGGTCCTCCGGATCCACAAGGCCTTCTTTGCTCACCGGAAGATAAGTAATCCTGAATCCCTGGCCACTTAAGAAATGGCACGTATGGAGGACAGCATGATGTTCGAATGATGTGGTAATGATGTGCTTACCTTTCTCCATATTTGCAAAGGCTACTCCTTGAAGCGCAAGGTTATCTGATTCTGTTCCTCCAGAGGTAAAAATTATCTCTCTACTCGTTGCTCCTATAGCCTTTGCCGTCCTTTGTCTAGCCACCTCAAGAGCATCATAGGCTTCCCTACCAAAGTAGTGCATGCTCGAAGCATTTCCGAAACGATGCACGAAAAACGGCAACATCTCCTCCAAAACTCTTGTATCAATACGCGTTGTAGCGCTATTATCGAAATACACCCTTTCCATGACTTTTCCTCTTAACAATTGATATCTGCTCAACCATATTTCAAGCTACCCTTTTTCAACAGCCCAATCATTTTTTCGCTCTGATATTTTTCAATTCTAAATAATTGCTGATAAAGATGATATATGCGCAATCGATTGGATTTGCCTTGAGCAAATGGACGTAACTCGAATTCGAAAAGATTTCCCAACATATCAGTCTGAAAATGGCGATGTTATCTACATGGATAGCGCCTGCCAAACGCTTCGACCTCGTAAGGTAATGGAAGCCATGGCCCGCTATTATGAGCTCTTCCCGGCATGCGGAGGAAGAAGCATCCATCGTTTCGCCACCCAAGTGTCCATAGAGATTGATGAAGCTAGAGACAAAGCGGCACGTTTTTTAGGCGCTTCAACGCCAGAAGAGATCGTTTTCACCAAGAGTTGCACTGAGGCCCTAAATCTTGTGGCTAGGGGCCTTTCACTACGAAAAGGTGATGTGATCCTCACAACTGACATTGAACACAACAGCAATCATGTTCCTTGGCTCTGTCTTCAAAGAGAGAAAGGAGTAAGGAGGAGGTTCGTGAGAACGCCTCCATCTGAGATATTTGATATCGAGGAATTTAAAAAAGCAATGGACAGGGAAGTAAAAGTAGTAAGCATGGTGCACACCAATAATATTACTGGCACTAGCATACCTGTTAAAGATGTAGCGGAGATTGCTCATGATTATGGTGCAGTCGTCATCTTCGACGGTGCTCAGGCAGCCTCTCATCAACCTCTGGATATGAAGCGCATTGGTGCGGATTTCTACGCTATCTCAGCGCATAAGATGCTCGGTCCCTCGGGAATGGGATTGCTTTACGGAAGGTTGGAATTGCTGAAAGACCTGAAACCTCTCATTACTGGAGGTGGCGCAGTCAGTTTAACAACCTACGAACACGCTGATCTGTTACCTCCTCCAGACAGATTTGAGGCGGGGCTACAGAACTATTCAGGAATCATTGGCACTGGAGCCGCTATTGATTATTTAACTCATTTAGGATTGGAAGAAGTGAACGAGCATGTTCAATCTTTGAATGCAAGAGTTACCTCTTTATTGTCAGATTGTCCGGGTCTTAGCATTCTTGGCCCCAAAAATCCAAAATTAAGAGGTAGCATCTTCTCGTTCAATATCAAAGGAATGAACTCGCATGATGTTGCAATAATATTAGATGAAGTAGGAAAGGTGATGATAAGGTCTGGCATGCACTGCGCCCACCCATATTTTATTATAAGAAAAATGGAAGGGTGTGCTCGAGCCTCTTTTTATATTTATAATGATGAAAAGGAAATTCAAAGGTTTGCTGAAATCATAAAAGAGTTAGGATCAAAATTTTCCGAATAGATGATGGTTTGAAGCCGCTCTTCTCTTGCTATTCTTGCGATAATAAGTTTATCTTTTGAGCGTACTTCCAGAGTTGAGGTAATTTTCATGTCATTTTTACTTTTAGCGTATAATTCAATATCTTGTGGTATCTCCACTGCTATATGATTTCCATCTTTGATCAGCCATAAACTACCATTCATTATACGTAGATACGAATTTTCTGCAATCAGCACCCGATCTGTATTTAACTGGATAGTTAAACAAAAAGGTGAAGAATTGGCTCGCTCTATTTCGGCTGCCAATTCCTTCAGAGAATTGCGGCACTCCTGCTCGTAATATGATTGGATTGTATTCGAAAACATAGGAGTAATGATTCCTATCAACAATGTCGCACAGATTGCCAACGCGCTCCGTGACAATAGAAACTCTAACATTTTATTACCTCTAGTAATACGGCAGATTTGTCCGTTATTTCTACGCAAGTCAATCTCAAAGTTGCTTCTCCTTGTAGCTCGATGCGATTGCCGATTTCAGTTATCAGTTTGAAACTTGGTCTTTCGAATACTACAGTTGCTGCGACCTCGCCTTTCCAAAGTACCTCGATGATGTATGCCTCAGCATCATTCACACCTCCCCCTAATTTGATTGCTAAGAGGCTAGATGGAAGATGGAGATGTACTGTTCGAATATTGCCTTTCCCACCAATATATGCGGAAGCGCCAGCTTCCCAAATGCTGTTAGCACTCTTCAGGGCGAGAGATAAATTCGAAGTATAGGAAAAATACTCCAAGGCACTGGTCATTGCAGGAAAAGATAGCGTTACCACTAAGAGCGTAATCAGTAATTTAAAAGGAAGGCCATCTACACCTTTTTTATTTCTCGTTAAGGAGCGTTTCACGTACACACCACTGGAACCATGATGCTTTTACTAGCTGACATTCCACTTTTAGCCACAGTTATGGTGATGAAACCCACCGAATTACCATATCTAGAAGCGGTTAGTCCTTTGAAGTGGACCTTACCTTCATTATCGGTTACACCATGAGGGGCATGACCATCCTTTTCTTTAAGGCCACATCCTTCAATCACAACTGCCGCTCCGGTTACTGGATCTCCTTCTTGATCCAAAACTGTAATGATTAGTTCCAGGTCTTTTGCCGAATAAATACCGTCCCCATCTCCATCTTGTAGGATGATTTCCGAAGCGGATGAATGTATCGCCCCAATTGCCTGTGGGGCCTCCAACCCCCCCATCCAGCCTACAATTATAGCAGATCCGATTCCGGCTACTAGCACCATTATAAGCAGCTGTAGAGGGAGCCCCTCTATACCGCCGCTCTTATCTTTCACTAAGTTTTTGTCAATCTGTTTCATGATTTATGGACTGAAAAAATACAGACTTATGTGATACCATTACAATCATATTACTTCCTTATTTTTAGAAGTATTTTATAGAAATGAAATGAATGAAAATTATTCCTTCTATATATATATATATTTCGTAATGTAAAGAAAGTCTTATTGGACTCTATTTTTGAAACTTACAAGGAATAGGATTCGTTATAGATTCTTTTAATTAATGTTTCAAAAAGTATAATCATAAGAAAGTCTGCCATAAAGTGATAAACATTAAAGTCAATTGAATTCAATTTTAGATTTCATTTATTTATTTTAAATAATTAAAAATATAATCAAAATTTTTAATTAAAAATTAATTATTCTATTATAATAAATTAAATTTCAATTTATAAAAAACGTTAGGATACTCTAGATCTAATCATAAAAAAGAAAAATTGTTCATCCTTCATATCATTCATAGCTATTCTCATAATATCCACTGTAAAAACGCCTCTGCTTCCGTCTACCATTCTCAAATCCATTTGCACTCCCCTCATCATTTTGCCAGGCGGGAGTTGCGATAACACTTGACTCCTCTTCTCAGCATCCCATAGTCCCACCTCGACCGTCGTCTTCCCGATTACATCTTCTTTCCTATATCCCATGATATTTTCCACACTGCGATTAACGTGAATTATCCTTCCATCTTTTGCTCTGGTAATACCGGAGGGGAAAGGCATATAATCAAGAAGAGTTGAAAAAAGGTTGTCCCTAAGCCTGAGTTCGCTCTCTACCGTTGTGATATGAGTGATGTCTTTGGCAATCGCTATAAACATCTTCCCTTCCGACTCTTCCACGATTTTTGTCTTTATATGGAATAACCGCACTGAACCGTCCTTGGCTTTCGCTTTAAGAAAAGAGCCACAATTTTGCTCAGCTTCTAGAAGAAGCTCCATCGCATTTTGATGGTGTGGGGAGCCGGTAAGCAGCATCTTTCTGATTTCCTCTAGATCCATACCCTCCAATTCTTTTCTCGAATACCCTAGAACTGACAGGATTGCAGGGCTTACATAGATGATTCGCCCAGTTGCCGAAACCATAAATATTATATCAGAAATGTTTTGCATGAACAGGTTAAACCTTTTGTATCTTTTTCGTAACTCTGTCTCGGCATGCCTCTTGGCGAGCGCAAGATTAAGTTCATGAGCTAACATCTCGTACTGTGCTCTCGCATCACCACCCTTCATGACGTAGGAGTCGGCCCCGTTTTTGTAGGCGTCAATGGCCACCTCCTCTCTTCCCCTCCCAGTAAATAAGATGAAAGGTAAATTGGGCCACTTTTCCCTTACTTCCTTTAGCAAGCTCAAACCGTCCATCTCTGGCATTTGATAATCTGAAATGATAGCGGTAAATTCGGTGGTTTCCAGCAATCTTAACGCTTCTATCGCTGAAAGGCAAGTCACGACCTGAACGTTTCCTTTCTCCTCCAGAAATGCTTTCGTCAGTTCTAAAACGTCCTGCTCGTCATCGACGCAAAGAACGCGCACCATCGAATCTACGCTCGGAACGCATGTTGAATTTTTATTAATAAGAGATTTGATTATCAAAAATGATAAGCAGAATTAAACACGTTCATGATTCAATAAAATTAATTTTAATGAGTTAATAATGATATTTTAATTTATATCTTAAAAAGTTTTTCTATAGAACTTGTTATTTGGATGACATGAACAATTTTATAATTGTTAGAAGAAATCGATAGAGTTTATAATGTGGATTTTTCATCATGCTTTTTTCTTCTATTTCCAGTCGAAGGGATCTGATTACCTTTTTCGATTCTTTCTAAACCTTTTGTTATTCTATTGATGTAAAACAATGCCCATTTTTAATTCATTTAAAACTCCCCAAATAGTAAAAAGTCAAATCGGCAAAACCTTTAAGCACAGTGGCCTGTTACCGAGTGAAATCCTGCCATGTCATATCTTGCCATGAAATGTCAAAAAGAGGGATAGCAAGTGTTTAAAAGGTTGCTCGTAGCCAACAGAGGTGAGATCGCCATTCGCATTATGAGAACTTGTAAGCGACTTAATATTCCTACCGTAGCGATTTACGCTCCGAATGATAGACATTGCAAGCATGTCATGGTGGCTGATAAGAGTGAAGAGCTACACTCTGAAAAAGGCATCATCCCATACCTAGATATTGACGCGATTCTAGAAGTGGCAGACAGATTGAAGGTCGACGCGATACACCCAGGCTATGGCTTTCTTTCGGAAAAGGCAGAATTTGCTCGAAGGGTGGAAGAGGAAGGTATTGTTTGGATCGGCCCTAATGCCAAGGCCATGGCATTGCTCGGGAGCAAGCTTGACGGCCGCGAGTTCATGGAAAAATGTGGTGTAAAGACCACCCCAGGGACACTTAAGCCATTGGAGAACGCAGAGGATGCAAAGCGTGAGGCTAGGCGCATCGGTTATCCCGTCATGCTCAAAGCTGCTGGTGGCGGTGGCGGAAGAGGCATGAGAGTGGTAGAGTCAGAAGAAGAGATCGAACAGGCATTCGAATCGGCACAGGCCGAAGCCGATAAAGCATTCAAAGACCCAAAAATCTTCTTGGAAAGAAAAGTAATCAAACCAAGGCATATTGAATTCCAGATGGTAGGGGATAGTAAGGTTAGAGGGTATTGCCTAGGCGAAAGAGAATGCTCGATACAGAGGCGTAATCAAAAACTGGTGGAGGAGACACCATCATGCGCAGTCACGGATGAAATGCGCCAGGAAATTTTTCCCCGCATAGAAAGGGCGTTGGAAAAAGCAGGTTATCAGAGCCTTTGTACTTTTGAGTTTTTGATGGACAACAATGGCGAATTATACTTCATGGAAGCCAATACTCGCATTCAAGTAGAACACCCAGTAACAGAAATGGTCACTGGTTTAGACTTAGTAGAAATGCAACTCAGGATCGCTTCGGATCGTGATGTGAGCGAGCAACTTTTACAGGCTAAGCCAAAGGGAGCAGCGATAGAGTTCCGCATTAATGCTGAAAACCCCTTCAACAATTTCTTCCCCGCGCCTGGAAGGATAGAGAAATATATTGAACCCTCAGGTGAAGGGATTCGCGTAGACTCACATGCTTATGAAGGTTATGTAGTACCAGCTGATTATGATTCCATGCTGGCAAAGCTTATTGTGCATGGTCGAGACCGATCAGAAGCGCTGCGCAGAGCCAAGGAAGCCTTGGATAGATACACTCTCACCGGTATCAAGAACACCATTCCATATCACCGCTTAGTGGTTCGTACTCAAGCTTTTCGCAGCGGAAATTACAGCACCGATTTCGTTAGAGAACATCCACCATCAGAATTGCTGAAGCAAGAAGCTTTTTCTATTTTCGATGCTGAACGCTAACTAAATCGTACTTTGAGAACGTCGAAATAATCCGGCCCTTGAGGACGAAGAACGCTCTTTTTCAACACGATCTCTTCTACTTTTTTCTTACCAAAATGTGAGCAGGATATCTTTTCAACCACCTCTCTCGCCTGTTTCGAAGCTCTGGGATCCTTAATCCTAGCCAAAGTTAAATGCGCCTTGAATCCACGGTCTTCTCTAGGGAATCCCAATGCGGCACACTTTTCCTCCAGACGTCGAGCTATAATTTGCAGGGAGTTTCCTCCCTGTATCCCAGCCCAAATTACCCTTGCTGGACCCTTCTCTGGGAATGCCCCTCCACCGCTTATCTCCACTTCAAAAGGCTCTATTTCATAAACTGCTTCCCTCATTATATCAGATATGGTGGGCGAAAGGCGCTCCTCTGTATCCCCTAAGAACTTCAGAGTGATGTGCAACGTAGAAGGCTCGACGGCTTTTACTCCTTTTATTTCATTGAGTTCTTTTAAAACGGATTCCAAAGCTGGTAGAGGCGATAGATCGACCGCTATGAAAGCCCTCATGCCTAACCTCTAAGGAATTCCTTGATCTGGTTGACGGCTGATTGTGCTTTCATGGATTCCATCACATTCATTGAAGGCGCTATCCCTGGGACAATCAATGACAGTGCCTTGGTTATGCCTTGAAAAGCGAAATACTCGTAATACCTATCCCTTACGCATGCATATGCTTGCTCTCCTTTTGGGTTCCCGCAGACGAACAGCGCTACCCCTCTTTTACCTGGTTGCAGCCTTGGCTTATACCTGCCTGGCCCTCCTTCAGCATAGGCTACTAAAGCATATGTTCTGTCTACCACTGCCTTAAGCAGAGCAGTCTCAGCGCTCATGTAAATGGGCGAGGCCATGATAATAGCGTCTGCCCAGCGCATATCCTGATAGATTCGCGTCATATCATCATTGATAGAACAAGAGTCATGCTCTTTGCAATGCCGGCACGAGATACAGTCCCGAATATTCATATCGACCAAGTTATAATATCTGAGGTCAACGTCTTTATGTTCTTTGATGGACTCGTTTAGGATTGACGCAGTGGTTCCTTTTCTGCGCGGGCTTCCATTCAGAGCAAGTACTTTCATCTATATCAGCAAGGTAATCCTTACAGGAATGATATAATGACATCGTTCCGGTATCGGAGGCCAGACGACATTTATTTATGCCTTAAAACGTTCCATGGAACCAATGGAATTGGACCTGGTCATCATAGGAGGTGGCCCAGCAGGCCTTACCGCAGGGATATACTCATCCTCCCGAAAGCTTTCTAGCGTGGTATTGGAAGCGGGTGAGCCGGGAGGACAGCCTATAAACATCTATCCGGATAAGCCCATCGAGAATTATCCTGGCCTTGTAGTGCCAGAAGCCAGGGAGTTTGTTACACTCTTAATCTCACACGCAAAAGCAGTGGGTTGTAATCTACGAACACACGAACGCGCCTTAGAGATTAAGGATTTAGAAGATGGCCGCTTAATGGTGGAGACAGACAAAGATGAGTATGTTGCCAAAGCTGTAATAGTCGCCATAGGTGCCGGCCTATACAAACCAAAGCGGCTAGGAGCCAAAGGAGAAGCAGAGTTCGAGGGACGCGGAGTTTTCTACACCCTTCCTTCTCGTGAGAGTATCAAAGGCAAGAAAGTTATTTTCATTGGTGGTGGAAACAGTGCCCTCGAGATGGCTTTGCTTGCATGTGATATCGCTGATGTCTGCGTTGTACATCGCCGCGAGAAATTCAGAGCAGACAACGTTTATGTCGAAAGGATTGCTGCGTCAGGAGTCGATACATATCTGTCTGCAGAGGTGGAGGAGATCAAGGGAGAGGATACCGTAAAAAGCGTAATCCTAAAAATCGGTGATCCCCCTGCGAGAAAAGAGCTGGAAGCTGACGTTGTTGTCATCAACATAGGCTTTGTTCCAGATACCAGTGATCTAGGGAGATGGGGCCTGCGCCTCGAAGACGGACTTATCGTGGTGGATTCAGAAATGCATACCTCCAGGAGGGGAGTGTTCGCCTGCGGGGATATAGTAACTTATAAAGGCAAGTTCAAGCAGATAATCACTGGTTGCGGAGAGGCGGCAACAGCAGTCAACTCAGCATATAAATTCATAACCAAGCCCTATTGGGCGTGAGAAATTCGCTACTCTCATTTATTCTGATAAGAAGCTAAAAAGCGATTAGAGAAGAAGTAATTTGATGGGTGGATTCTGTCCTTCCACCCATGCCTATCCACTTATTTATTAACGGAAATGGCTGAGTTGGGGCATTCGTCAGCGCAGGTGCCGCAATCAGTGCAGGACTTTGCGTCAACTATAGCGATCTCGTCTACCTTTATAGCTCCGTTTGGACAGGCATCCTCGCAGAGGCCGCATCCAACACAGTCCTCAGCTTTCACTTGTGCAACCATAGGAATAACCTCTGCGCCCCTGAGACGAAAAGATTTATAAAAATCCTTTTGCCACAAGAGATGGAATTTTGAAGTATCCGAGGAACGATGAGGTGAGGATGCGCTTCGTCTCGGGAATGATCCTGACGGATGAGGGGTTCATAGAAGGTTATGTCGGTTTTCAGGATGGTGTAGTAATCGAAATAGGTAAAGGAAAACCTCAGGAAGCCGAAGTTCGTGGGATTGTCTTACCTACTTTGATTGACGCCCATACGCATATCGCAGACTATCGTGTGCCAGTCGACCTTTCACTTTCAATAGAAGAGTTAGTGGCCCCTCCCAACGGTCTCAAGCATCGCATGCTTCGAAACACCTCGGATGAGGCTCTATTTGCCGCTATGGAAGAAGCGCGAGGCATTATGTTGAGGAGAGGGGCCTCACAATTCATCGACTTCAGGGAAGGAGGGGAGAAAGGAGCAGCTTTGCTGAAAAAATGCTCTGGTTGGCCTAAACCATATGTGATGGGGCGTCCGAATAATCTATGCTTCGATAGAGAAGAGGTAGATAAGGTCTTAGAAGTGGCAGATGGAATAGGTGTGTCAAGCGTTAGCGATTGGGAGTTGGAGGAGCTTAAAGAATTGGCAGCTTATGTGCATTCTAGGGGTAGGCGCTTTGCTATCCATGCCTCAGAAAGGATTCGGGAGGATATTGATGATATATTGGACCTCCAACCGGATTTCATAGTCCACATGACCATGGCGGATATAGGCGACTTGCAAGCCTGCGCCTCCGCAGGTGTTCCAATTGTAGCTTGCCCTCGCTCCAATTTGTTCTTTGGCAGGGTACCTCCTTTAGCCGCGATGCTAAAGGCTGAAGTGGATGTGGCTTTAGGCACAGACAACGCCATGTTCAACCTACCAGACATGTTAAGCGAGATGGAATTCGCAGGCCGCATATTGCGTTCTCAAGGAATAAAGGACTTAAGCCCAGTTCTTTCCATGGCCTTGTATAATGGCCAGAAGTTATTAATGGGCAAATCCACAATAGGTATCCGGCCGGGCGAATCTTGCGACTTCATGGTCGCCAGGTGGCATCAGGGCGACCCCGTGACCGATCTGGTCTTGCGCGGCAGTTCGTCGGACCCGCTGATGGTCTGCTTAGGCCTTAATGAATGGAGAGGAGGAACATGACGCTGTTTAAGAAGATCTTGATTCCTACGGATGGGAGCGAGAACACCAAGGAAGCGATAGCCAAGGGCTTAGAGATGGCTAGACTCATGGACGCGGAGGTAACCGCATTATATGTCGTCGATCAGACTGCGTTCATCAACTTCCCGATGGACTCCACTATTGTTTCAGTCTATTCCCTTCTCGAGAAAGAAGGAAAAGAAGCAGTAGAATATGTAAAGAATGAAGGCGCGAAAATGGGGGTTAAGGTGGCGACGAAGATAGAAGAAGGTTCCCCTGCACGGAAGATAATTGACGCGTCAAAATTCCATGATTTGATTGTAATGGGGACCTTGGGCCGTACAGGCATCTCAAAAATATTATTGGGTAGTGTGGCAGAGCGCGTGGTTCGATATGCGGATTGCCCGGTTTTAGTAGTAAGGTCGCACAAGGGGGTCTAATTTTTGACCATAGTGGCTGACGTCATGACTCCAAATCCCATCGTGGTTGAAGTGCCAGGGACCCGAAATGATGTTCTTAAAATAATGGTCAAGCACAATCTGACAGGACTGCCTGTGGTTAAGCGCAGCGATGGATCCCTAGCTGGCATAATAACACGTCAGGACATATTCAATAAGCCCGATGAAGACCAACTGGCAATGCTAATGAACAGAACGCCACCTACCATTAGTCCTAATGAACCTGTTCGCAAGGCCGCTGAGATCTTTTGCAGGATGGGTATACGCCACATTCCCGTGGTAGATAAAAACCGATTGGTAGGCATATTGACCCCAACAGACCTGCTCTCTGTGGTGGAGAAAGGAGGATATGCGCAACCAGTGGAGACAGTAATTAGATCCACCTGCGTTCCAATTTTCCAGGGGTCCCCGTTGGTAGTCGCCTTGGTGACTTTGAAGGTGAGCAAGGTCTCGGCCCTGCCCGTACTAGATGAAAGAGGCATATTAGTGGGAATTCTAACAGATCGGGATATATTCAACAATTCATTGGTGAATAGCCAGATAGCTGAGTCTGAGATAGGCATTGAAAAAGACGAGGGGGGTTTAGCCCGAGAAGGGGTACGCAGCATAATGAGACTGTGGTATGAGGTTTCAAAACTGGATATACCTGCAGTTAGCGTTAAAGACGTGATGGTGAGATCACCAACCACAGTCTTCCGCAAGACATCAGTGTCAGAAGCCGCAAGGATAATGAGGAAGAACGACTTCGGGCAACTACCGGTTCGGGACGCTAAGGATCATCTTTTAGCGATGATCTACGACCTGGACGTGATATCAGTACTAACCGGTGAACAATGATGAACTCTGCGGACGTGCTCTCCCTGTGCAAGCGCAGGGGGTTCATATGGCCAGCTTACGAGATATATGGAGGTGTGGCAGGGCTTTATGATTATGGCCCTTTAGGAACGTCGATGAAAAACAATATAATCGAAGTTTGGCGACGTGCCTACACTCTCGGTGAAGGATTCGTAGAGATAGACTCTGATACCATAGGCCCTGAGGCGGTCTTCAAGGCTTCGGGTCACGTGGATCAATTCGCCGACAAGTTGGTGGTGTGTACCAATTGTCGAGCACCTTACCGAGCAGACCACCTATTAAAGGATTGCCCCAACGCCGCAGCCCTCACTCTTAGCGAGCTAGACAGGGAAATCGAAAAAAGGGGTGTTAGATGTCCTGATTGCGAGGGCGTTCTTTCTCCCTCCGAAGAATTCAATCTAATGTTCAAGACCATGATTGGTCCTGGTTCAGCAGGAAGGGTTGGATACCTCAGACCAGAGACAGCACAAGGGATATTCGTGAATTTCAATTCCTTGTATCGTTTCATGCGCGAAAAGCTCCCATTTGGCGTGATTCAGGTGGGTCGGGGCTATCGTAATGAGATTTCCCCACGCCAGGGCGTGATCCGTCTAAGAGAATTCAACATGATGGAGGCGGAACTCTTTGTGGACCCTGCAAATAAAAGTTGGCCACGCTATGCTGATGTAAAGGGAGAGAGTCTTCGTTTGGTTCCTAACAATCCTGGAGACAGGGAAGTGAGCATGAGTTTAGAAGAGGCAGTGGGTTCTGGCGTGATCGCCAATGAAACATTGGCCTATTTCATGTGGTTTACCCAGAAATTTCTCGTCATGATCGGCGTGGATCCCGAGCGTCTTAGATTCCGCCAGCATCTGAGAAATGAAATGGCGCATTATGCCGCGGATTGTTGGGATGCGGAGGCGTTGCTTTCAATTGGTTGGACAGAGATAGTCGGTATAGCAGATCGAGGATGCTGGGACCTCTCCAGGCATATGGAGTATTCTAAAGTTGACATGTCCGTACTGAGGCGCTATGACGCACCTATCGAGGTGGAGCGCGAGGTCCTGAAGCCGAAGTACAATCTTTTAGGCCCTGCATTCAAGGCTAAATCGGCACAGGTGGGAAAGGCTCTGGAAAACGCCGACCCGAAAATGGTTAAGGATGGAGTAATAAAGATTAAGGTAGAAAACGAAGAGCTTCTGGTAGAAGAAAAGTTCTTTGAAGTAGTCAAGATAAAGGATAAGGTGATGGGAGAGAGATTCGTGCCTCATGTCATTGAGCCTTCTCATGGGCTCGATCGAATAATGTATACTTGTCTGGAGCATGCATATTATGAGAGGGGAGGAGAGGAGGGCAGTACCGTGGTGCTGAGATTGAGCCCCTTGATAGCACCTATCAAAGTTGGTGTCTTCCCCTTGATGCCTAAGGACGAGCTTGTGGCGGTGGCGAAGGATTTGGATTGGTCTCTCAGGATGAGTGGTATCGAATCTGCTTATGACGATTCAGGTTCCATTGGGCGCAGATATGCACGCATGGATGAAATCGGCACACCTTTCTGCCTCACCGTTGACTACCAGACATTAGAAGATGGCACCTTAACCATTAGGGAAAGGGATACGACAGAGCAAGTTAGGGTTCAACGGGAGGAGGTAGTCAGTATCATTTCCTCCTTGCTCTGCGGGGCGAAAGAATTCGCTGCGCTCAAAAAGTGAGAGTCAATGCAAAGCATATTAATAAGAAGGATATGTCGCTCAAGAGCCCCTTTAGAGTGGGACGTGCTTTGAGCGTCGGACCCTCGGAGGAATGATGAAAATGATGGGAGAAAACATCGAAGCGGTGAAGAAGCGGGAGCTGTTGCGCTCCAAGATAGACAGCATCGGTTTGGCCAGCCTCATAGAGAAAGATTATGAGAGCGTAGACCCCGAAATGACGCTCTCAGATGTGGTGGCCAAGATGCGCGCTAAGGACCTGCATGAGGTTCCCGTTATCGATGGCTCGAGGAAGCTGCTGGGAGTAATAAGCTATCGAAATATCATCCGGCGCCGCAACCTAGTAATTGGTATGAAAGCTAAAACCATCCTAGAACAAGCCCCGCTGATCACTGAAGAAACGCGAATAACTGAGGTGGCAGAGCACTTTATTTCTACAGGCTATCGACAACTGCCAGTGGTGAAGGGGAATAAGCTCGTAGGCTTAGTTTCTCGTGCAGGGATAATCAGCATCATTCCCAAGATAAAAGATCTAAGAAATCTAAAGGCCAAAGAGTTGATGACCACGGATGTCGCCACCGTCTCCCGTAACGACTCAATAAAGAAAGCGTTGGAGATCATGCGCAGACTGGATATACGCACCTTGCCAGTAGTAGATGATGATGAGAGATTGGTGGGGATCATTGGCATCAAGGACATGGTGAATTACTTTTGGGGAGTTAAAGATGCACAAAAGATCGGGGAGAGAAGTGGGAATAATGATCCAGTGGAGATAAAGGTAGGTTCACTAGCCGTTGATAATGTCTATACCATCTCTCCCGAGGATGATGTGGGATCCGTGGTCAAGCTCATGACCTCTAAGAATGTCTCTGCGCTACCAGTAGTAGAGAGAGATAAGATACAAGGCATCCTCACCATGTATGATCTCGTAGAGTTAGTCGCCTCTTTCCGCGAAAGGGAAATGGTCTACATGCAGATAACGGGCTTGGAGGAGGAGGATCGCTTCTCCTTAGATATAATGGAGAAAGAGATCCAGAGCGGTCTTGCCAAGATCTCCAAAATAACCAAGCCTCAGCTCTTTACCTTGCATGTGACCAAGCACCATTCCACGGGGAATAGAGCGAAGTATTCCCTGAGCGGAAGGCTGTTTACTGAGAATGGTGCCTTCATCGCTAAGAGTGTCGATTGGTCGCTGATAAAGGCCACAGTCGATTTGATGAATATATTGGACGCCAAAGTCATGGAGATGAAAGAGGAGCGTTTAGATAAGAAAAAGAAGCCAAGGAAGGAGATTTAAGCTCTTCCTAGGCAACTCTTTTATCATTTCTTCTCTTTCCCTTTTCCACCATGTCTTACGATACCATTGCAGTGGAAAGGAAATGGCAGCAAAAATGGAAGGAATGGAAGATCTATCATTTCGATCCAAAATCATCTGCGCCGATCTACTCAATCGATAATCCACCTAGATATACCTCTGGTTCTTTGCATTTAGGTCATGCTACAGGTTATTCCCTAATAGATTTCGCGGCGCGCTATCATCGCCAACGGGGATATAATGTATTCTTCCCTTTATGTTTCGATGTAAATGGCACTCCGACGGAGGTGAAGGTAGAGAAGAAGTATGGCATTACCAAGCTAAGCGTCCCTAGACAAGAATACATCAAACTTTGCTCTGAGTTCGCCAATGGATTCATAGCGGAGATGACCAAGCAGTTCGAGGTGCTAGGATGCAGTATGGATCCCTCGATTTATTATCAGACCGACGCCCCTTACTACCGGCGCATCACTCAAATTACCTTCTTGCGCATGCTCAAGCAAGGCTTGGCGTACAAAGGCACGGCTCCTGTCAACTGGTGTCCTCGTTGCATTACCGCACTGGCTGATGCCGAGGTTGAGTACCAGGAGAACGTTACTAAATTAAATTACGTCCGATTCGCCGTGGCTGGAAGCTCGGAGCACGTGGTAATCGCCACTACCAGGCCAGAATTGTTCTCCACCTGCCAATTAGTGGCGGTGCATCCCCTGGACGAGAGGTATAAGGAATTAGTAGGGAAGAGGTTGATCACGCCGATTTACGGGCGTGAGGTCGCCGTGGTGGCAGATGAAGCGGTAGACCCCGATTTCGGGACTGGCGTGGTAATGATATGCACGATAGGGGACAAGGGCGATTTGGATTGGGTTCACAAATACAAATTGGAGCTGGAGCAGGCCATAGATGAGCAGGGGCGTATGACCGCTCATGCAGGTAAGTATCAAGGCCTAAGCGTGAAAGAGGCCAGGCAGAAGGTGATAGAAGATCTTAAGGAGAAAGGCCTGCTCGAAAGGCAGGAGGAGATTAAGCAGAATGTAAGCATATGTTGGAGGTGCCACGAGCCTATCGAATACCTCTCCCGGCCTCAGTGGTTCCTCAAGACCCTTCCCTTTAAAGAGGACGTTATGCGCATAGCCAATGAGCTGAATTGGTATCCAGAATTCATGAAGGTGCGTCTCGAGGATTGGGTAAAATCCCTGCAATGGGACTGGGTGATATCGAGACAACGTTATTTTGCCACGCCTATACCTGTCTGGGAATGCGATTGTGGAGAGGTAGTACCTGCCAGGGAGGAGGATTGTTACATCGACCCCACTGTTTCGAAACCTCCCGTTGAACGATGCCCCCAATGTGGTGGAGAGCTCAAGCCCTGCCAGGATGTATTCGACACCTGGATGGATTCCTCCATCTCACCTTTGTATAATACTTTCTGGTTAAGAGACGAGGCGATGTTCCAGCGACTTTATCCTATGTCGATGAGACCGCAGTCACACGACATCATTCGCACCTGGGCCTTTTACACCATCCTGCGCGAGTATCTCATTACGCAAACGAAGCCCTGGCATGACATAATGATCCATGGATTCATAATGGCGCCCGATGGGACGCCCATGCACACCTCATTGAACAATGTCATCGACCCAATGCCCATTCTTGAAAATTATGGCGCTGACGCCTTGCGCTATTATGCTTGCACTTGCGCTTTGGGAGAGGATAACGCTTTCAGGGAGAAAGACGTGGTGCATGGTAAAAAGTTCTGCACCAAACTCTATAACATGGGCAAATTCGTGGGCTCGGTGGTAAAAAAGAAGCCATATCAACGTGAGGACCTGAGGACCGTTGACAAATGGATGTTGAGCCAGTTCACCAAACTGAACAATGAAGTGATCAAGTACTACGACTCATACCAATTCGATAAAGTGATGCGAGTGGTGGAACAGTTTGCCTGGCACGAATTCGCTGACCATTATATAGAGATGGTCAAGCATAGGATCAAGGACCCCAAGGATGAGGCCGTGAGATTCACGCTTTATACGGTGTGCTTGGGCATAATGAAGATGCTGGCACCCTTGCTCCCTCATGTCACAGAGGAAGTCTATCAGGAAAACTTCGCCAAGATTGATAAGGCCAAATCTATACATGTTTCGAAATGGCCCTTCTCTTCCTTATGGGATGACACGGCAGAGAAAAAAGGGATATTGGTTCGGGATGTGATAGCTGCCGTGCGCAATTGGAAAGCGGAAAAGAAGATGGCCTTGAATGAGGAATTGAGCTCGGTAGAGATCATTGGGAAAAACGCTCATCTAATCGAGGGGAGCGAATCTGAGATCAAAGAAACGTTGAAAGCTAAAGAGCTCAGGATATCGACTGAAGCTCGAATCGACGAGAGGGCGGTGGCCATAAAGCCTTTACCTGCGAAGATAGGGCCTGCTTTCAAAGAGAGAGCTAGAGAGGTAGCAGAGAAGTTGAAGAAAGCCGATGCATCCGAGTTCCTTAATCCTGCTGATGGTAAATACGTTCTAAAATTGGATGATGGAGTCACAATCGAGCTGCAAGCAGATATGTTCGAGATAGAGAAGCAGCTAACCTTGCATGGCAAGGACGTGGAGACTATAAGGGTGGGCGATATGCTGATAGCCGTCCAAAAATGATTTGCTTATAATTTAGTATTAAAAATAATAATACCGTATTAAGTGAAATCCTTGGCTCGGTTCATTGATTATCAAAAGCATGTCGGAGGAAAAGTTGAATTGCCCCACCTGCAGCTCGTCCAATGTGATTCCTATATGCTATGGTCTGATAGCCAGACCTCGTGGTAGCGAAATATTTAGAATAGCTGGAAAAACGATTGTAAAATGTGGGGATGAAGAATTCGTATTAGGAGGATGTGTAATATGGGAAGGTCAACCTGACTATTTCTGCAAGGACTGTGGAAATAGTTTTCTTAAAGATAAAAGAGAGGATGTCCTCGGATAAAAAATTAAATCGAACGGTTAGGAGAGAGGATTTTAGTGTGCCAGAATTGAAAAGTTTATAATGCACTACCTCATTCCGCCTGATGCTTCCTGCGGGCGTAGTGTAGCTGGTTATCACTTAAGCTTGCCAAGCTTAAAACTCGGGTTCAAATCCCGACGCCCGCACTCCGGCAATTTATTATATGATTTACGAGGATTCAAAAGCAACCGATTTGGAGCGGCAGGGCAATCCTAATAGCGAATTTCAAAGCGATAAGAAGGTAGGGTGCCGAAACCCGGTGAGATGTAATAATGCTAGGCCAGAGCAAGGAAAGTAGTGTTGCAAAGGAGGAGCTTGTCTCGGTCATCATTCCAGTCTACAATCGTGTCGACCTTTTGAAACGAGCAATAGATAGTGCACTTGCTCAGACCCATGATTCGCTTGAGATCATCGTCGTCGACGATGCTTCCCCCGAAGATGTGAGATCGGTCCTTTCCTACTTCCATGATCCTCGAATAAATTATGTGAGATGCGAAGCCAATCGAGGTTCGGCGGCAGCGCGTAATGAGGGAATAATGCTGGCGAAGGGGCGCTATGTGGCGTTCCTTGATAGTGATGACGAGTGGCGAGAGCGGAAGATCGAAGCACAGATCAAAAGTCTCGGAAATCATGGGCCTGGATATGGAGCTTGTTACACAGAATCGGAAAGGTTCGATGATGATAGCGGCAGGTCTATAGGCTTCACATCATATGGAAAAGAAGGGTACTTGGTTGGAGATATTCTGTACGGAACCAGGTTCACCCTTTCTTCTTTTATAGTAGAGAAGAGTGTCCTTCTAGAATTGGGTGGATTCGATGAAAGATTGCGACTAGGACAGGATTGGGAGCTATATTTGCGCCTCGCCCTGCGCACTCGTTTCGCTTATGTCAAAGAGCCCTTGACCGTTTACCATCTTCATAAAGGGCAGATATCGAATTCCTATGAGAGAAATAAGAATTATGTGCATTCCTTAAGAATAATACTAGAAAAACATCGGGAATTATTTCTTAAGGATAGGAAAGCCCTCGCCAATCTCCTGAATCAAATCGGATATTATGAGATGAGTTGCGGCGAAAAGGCCGAGGCGTTGAGGCACATCATCGCTTCCATCGCCCACAATCCGTGGCAAAAGGCCGCCTATCTTATGGTGTTAAGGGCTGCGCTTGGATGGGAACGTTCAAAAGCAGGGCAAGATGCGCCTTAGTTCACATCCTAATGTTTCTATGAGGGTTTCAATTGAAAGCTCCGGGTCATATAAGCCAACATATCAGACTTGAATATCTTAATGCACTTGAAATACTCCTTCTCTCTTTCATCCAAGCATTCTGGCCTAATTAATCCTCTCAGCAATGCTAGAGCAAGAAAAGAATTTATGTTCTCTTTGCCTGTAAAAGTGGCCATAAAGTCTCTTTTATCCACAAAGGCGAAGAAGGAGTGGTTGCTATCCTCATACTCTCTTTTTCTTATATATCCAACCTCATACACTATTCGCTCGAAAAGTTCTTTTTGCCCCAGCTTTCTTAGAATTTGATTCATTAACGATTTCAATGAAGTTTTAATGAAGGAGTTTGAATTTTTAATCCTGAGTGCAGGGGAGAGGCCATATCCCATCCTATCCTTCCAACCCGCCACACCAAAATTTACATCGCCTAGGAGGTCTTTTGTTATCTGCCCAATTGAGCGAAAATAGCATTCACTTTGCCTGCAACTCAAATGCATTTTCTCCCAGAAGGAAAGAAAACCTTTGTCCAGCAGGGGAAGCCACCATCTCAACCCGAAATGCTCATAGCATCTCACAGAATGAACGATAAACTTTGAGGATCTTTCGTTATGGAACCAACGACCCCTCAAGCAAAGCGCTTCTATCAAAGGTATGCTGGATTTTCCACCTAATTGCTCTACTAGCCGCAAACGGAAGAGGCTGTCAAGAGCAGAGCCCCTAGGATAAGTCCATAAATTGAAATGGAAGGAAATGATGGAATCCACCAAATCCTGCATTGACACCATCCCTCCTTTCACCGGGAGATTGTTTGGTTTAGCTCCCGGCGGTCTATGACCAGGTATGACGACAGCTCCTGGTCCTATCACTTTTTCTTTACAAAGAAATTCGATGGCAGGGAAGTCCTGAAGGTGTGGAATGCTTGAAAATTGGAAGGCAATAGATTGAAACTCAGACCAGCTTTCGGATTTAGCCACTTTGCGCCACATCTCGTTGGAATAAGGAATAAAGAACCAGTCGAAGCCCAAAGCCTCAGCAACCCTTTTGCTTATCTCAGAATCCTTGTTCCCAGGCCTGCCATAGGAAAACGTTATCACTTTGGAAAAGTCTAATTCCCGCAGGCAAAGAGCTATGAGCCGAGAATCATAGCCACCGCTTAATGGAAGCACGAGCTCTCTGCCTCGACTGAATGCTTTTAACCTGGAAAAACTGCTTGCCAATGATTCTAAGAATGATGAGTGAAATATCTCTGGCGAAATCGTCCCCTTGATGCAAGGTTGAAAGAGGGAGTGGACTACGCTCTCTATTTTTCTATTCCTGAAGATTATGCATTTTCCTGCCTCGACCTGCTTGATATTTTTTATCAATGTGCCTTTTCCTGTCACATAGCCTAAGCATAAGAATTCCAAAGCGGATATAACCGAGAATTCATCTCTTTTCGGTTCATAAATCATAACTGGATCATCAGCGATTAGCAACTTTCCATCGAGTACAGAGTAATACAAAGGAAAGCTCCTGGCATGATCAACAAAGAGGATAGCTTCATCTTCATTGAATAGAATGGCGGAGAAGAAGCCCTGGAGTGATTGAAGATAGGCCACTTTCTCATCGATCGACTTACCTATCAAGGATCTCTGCAGAACATCGCCATCAATAATGGTCTCTCCATCAAAAGGGACTCCTTTATACAATATAGTTCCCTTATCCACCCACTCATGCTTGAGACTTATAAAGATAGAAGAGGAGGCACGCTGAATCGCGATTTGCTCGACCTCTTTCTTTGTCCTTGTGTAATTCCTCTTCAATGCCTTTCAATCCTATCTTTTATTATCAGGAATTATTTTTTTCCTTTCCTTTAAGCGCTAGCAATAATGCGATGTAAGTTTGATGCTTGAAAGGCCATGCGATCGCAGCTTTGACAAACAACTCCATAGCTTGATATCTATATCCATTATCCAACAACTCGAAGCCCCAGTTCAAAAAATATCCGGAAAGGGCTTTGCGATGTTTCCAAAAAAGTTGGCGATGAGCCAGATATATTTTCCTCTGGGCTTCCATACGATTCGCGAAATTGTCGGAAATCCTTGGGCCGTGTCCTATATGTATTCTGGCAAGAACTCGATTAAGAAAGGCAAATTCATAATGTTGAGCTAATCTTATCCATAACTCACGGTCCTGCATTCGGGGGAGATCTTGCCTCCAACCTCCTACTTTATCTAAACATTCCCGGGCAATGAGAAAGCATATAGCGCATGGACGTATCTCGCCAGAAATTAGCTGATCCAAATGAGGACCGTCCCAACCATTCTTACTAAAAATAATGATGGTACCATTTGAATCATCCTGAACCTCGCCCAGGCAATACGATATTTTATACTTCCAATTTTTCTTTGCAAGATCTTCCATTTGCGCAGAGATCTTATCTGGATACCATTCGTCGTCATCATCTTGAAAAGCAATGAAGGAACCTGAGGCGGAAGCGAGCCCTACGTTCCTTGCTTTTGGGGCACCACTCTTTTCTTTTAATTTAATAAATTTTATTCTATGATCATTGAATGACTCCACCAACTGCAGAAGATCTGCTTTTGTATCATCGTCGACCACAATCACCTCCAGATTCTTATACGTCTGGCTTAAAACGCTCCTCAGAGATCTTGCCAACAGCTCAGGGCGGTCGTGTGTGGGTATGATTACACTGACCAGATACGGTTCCAATTCACAACTATCTGATTTCATGCTCTTTCCGCTCTTCAGCTCTTCTCTGACCTGATATTACGATGAGTCTTCTTAGATTTGGAATTGGATTGAAGATAAGAGCGAAGGAATTTTTTCATATCATTTGCATATCGAGGGTCTTCTAGGACAAATACCATATTAGTCTTCAGCCATCCTAGCATGTCCCCAACATCATACCTCACACCTTCTATCATGAGCCCATAAATCTTCTCCCTATTAAGCAATAAGCGTAATGCATCTGTGAGTTGTACTTCCCCATTTAACCCCGGCTCAGTGCGAGATATGCAATCGAATATACTTGGTGTCAAGATATAGGTTCCTGCAATGGCTATGTTGGATGGTGCTTGTTCCAAGGAAGGTTTTTCGACTAGATCGCTAATCTCCATTACACCTTTTTGAATCATCTTACCCTTAATTATGCCATATTTTGATACCTTTGACTTAGGCACCCTTTCCATAGCTATTACCGATGATTTGGTCTTGGCATGGACCTTGTTCAATTGAGAAACCACTGGTATATTGGAGCGATAAATAGTATCGCCCAGCATCACTGCAAAAGACTCGCCCCCGATATGCTTACGGGCCTGATAAATCGCATCCCCCAGCCCTGCCGCTCTTTTCTGCCTGACGTAATGTATGCTAGCCATGTTGGATATTTTCTCCAACTCCTCCAATTCCCTTAACCTTCCATGCATTCTAAGGTACGATTCCAACTCAAAACAATGATCGAAATGATCCTCGATGGCCCTCTTATCCCTTCCAGTTACGATTATGATGTCATCTATCCCTGCCGCTAAGGCCTCCTCTACCACATACTGAATCGTCGGTTTATCTACTATAGGCAACATCTCCTTTGGCTGTCCCTTGGTCAATGGCAGGAATCTAGTTCCCAAACCAGCTGCAGGAATAACAGCTTTCATCACCAGCACACTCCTTCATAGTTAGAACTGAGAGTCACTCCTCTGCCGTCTATGACCAGTTTATCACCATAGAGCGACGGATCTGAGTAACCAGGCCATTCCGTGAGAATTATTATGGCATCGCTCCTCTGTATGCATTCCTTCGCACTGCGACAGAACATCGCCTGAGGGAAGAGCTTGCGAAAATTTTCCATGGCACGATAGTCATGCACACAAACCTTAGCTCCTCTACTCATCAATTCCTCTACGACCCTTAGAGAAGGAGCTTCCCTAACATCATCCGTTCCAGGCTTGAAGGCCAGGCCCAAAACACCGATGGTACGTCCTTTTATATCCATCCTCTTGCAAAGCAATTCGATCAACCTTAATGGTTGATCCTGATTTACTGAGAGGATGGCATTTAGCATTCTCGGTTCCACCCCATGGCTCTGGGCTAAACATGAGAGAGCTCTTACGTCCTTGGGAAAGCAACTTCCTCCAAAACCGCAGCC
>JAVYMA010000015.1 GCA_038740345.1 Methanomassiliicoccales archaeon | reverse complement strand
GTAATCCTCTCTTTTGTATTAATTACGGAGGCGCGTAAAAGCGGCTCCATAGCTCTGGAAGGGGATGCTAAGCACCTGATTTCCGATGTTCTTTCATCTCTTGGCGTAGTAGTCGGTCTATTCCTTGCAACATTGACGGGATGGTATGTCTTGGATCCGATATTGGCCATTGTTATGGCGGTGATCATTGCAAGAATGGGAATAAATGTCATAATCAAATCCTCCAGAGATTTAATGGACCAATCGAGCCCCGAATCCGAGCAGAAAATAAGAGAGGAATTGGATGGAATGGATGGATTCATAGAATACCATGACATCAAAACGAGAAAGAGTGGAAATCGCGTTTATGCTGAGTTGCATCTTTGCGTCTCGGGGGATATGTCTGTAAGGAGCTCACATGACTTGGCAGAAGCGATTGAGAGCAAATTGAAAAAGGCGGTTCCGGGACTAGTAGTCACAATTCACATAGAAACTGAAGAGCAGTGTGCAAAGGCGCATTAATTTATTTTTCCGTCTGCACCGCTTTTCACATATCTAGTTCGCATGTGCATTCTTTATTTTAAAACTTTAAACTCCAATTTGTCAGATAACTTCTCGCGTCATGCTCTTTAATTATCGAAAGCATTTATCTTCACTCTCAATATTAAAAAAATAGGTGATTTATATTTTGTAATTTATGATCTTCAATATCACGATGTTTTCAACTAACATTTATTGAATTAAATGATAGCCGATTTTGAACCGCGTTTATTAATAAAAGATAATTAGATGGAGGCCATACAGGGTTCCATGGATAAGACTATAGTTCTTCTAGGCCCTCCTGGTTCAGGCAAAGGGACTCAGACTGAAAAGTTGTGTTCCGAACTCAAACTCACAAAAATTTCTACTGGTGACTTATTGAGGGAAGCGGTAAGGAACAATACTCCTCTTGGGATTCAGGCAAAGACTTACATGGACGCTGGGAAACTTGTGCCCAATGATTTAGTCATAGCCTTGGTCAAGGAAAAGATGGCAAATGTGAGGGGGGGAGTAATCCTTGATGGATTCCCTCGAAGCTTGGAACAAGCAGAAATGCTCGATAGAATTGCAAAGGTTGACATTGTTGTGGACATACAGGTAAACGAAGAGAATCTTGTCAAGAGATTAACGTTAAGAAGGACCTGTAAATCCTGTAATGCCGTTTACCATCTCGAGTTCAACCCACCAAAAAATAAAGACGTGTGCGACAAATGTGGAGGAGAGTTGTTCCAAAGATCCGACGATACGGAGAAGACCGTTCGTGAACGATTAAGAGTCTACAAAGAGCAAACTCTGCCATTAACTGATTATTATTTCAAAAAAGGAATTTTATATAAGGTTGATGGAGAGGGCGATATAAACACTGTTTACAATCGCATTCTTCAGGCCATAAAAAAATCTTGATGCTTAAAGATGGACAAAGAAAATAAGTGTCAGCAAAGGTTAATTATGGGAAATTTTGTAGGGGAGTGGCGCAGCCCCGTGGTGTAGCGGTCAATCATGCGGGACTCTGGATCCTGCGACGGCAGTTCGAATCTGCCCGGGGCTACCATTATTTCTTTGATTCTCAAGTCAATTTTGCTTTGCCTGACATGAGATCCTTGAAATATTCCTCCCCTTCTCTAGGGCCTCGTGCTATGAGGGTGTCACCTGCCAAAACCGTTGTATTCTTGTCTGGACCATAAATATATTTACGTTCCCTTTTAATGGCCACCACCCACATCCCAGAATTGCTCGCTAACCTAGTTTCTCCTAAAGTCTTATCAGCCAGATCACTCGACTCGCTAACTTGACCTGTAGTTATAATAACATCTGATTCCTGAATGCTTAATTTAATGACAGGATGTAATGGTAACCCTTTCATGACGACATCAGCTATGCCTTTAGCTGCTGAGCATATATTCTCTAACGACTCTACCAAACGGATTGTCACGAATGATTTTGAAATATCACCATCAACGAGCACTTTCCTTATCGCTTCTTGCTGCACCGTTGCTGTCAATTCATCCACATAATTTTTCAGGGAGCAAACCTCGCATGCGATATCCTTATTATCGAAAAGAAGAGAGGAGTATGCAAGATCTACCATGAGTTCTGAGGTATCCTTGACCTCAAGAAGCATTTTCTCAAGTTCGTCCAACTAACCTTCCTCCTTCTTGGAATATTGAGGCCAAAGCTTCTCACCTAATGCATACGATTTGAGCACTTCATACCCGTTTTCGGTCCCGCGGACGATCAACAAATCTCCTGCTTTTAGTTTGGTCGTCCCATCAGGATCATACAACCAGCGCTTTCCCCTTCTCAGCGCAATTACCCTCATACCCGTCTCCGCTTCCACAGCCAAATCTCCTATGGAGCGGTTAACCATGTCCGATTTATCAGCCAATATGATAGATCTGATCTTCTCTTCTGCTTCTTTTAAAACAATAGGTAGGAAAGGCCTCTTATCGCTATCATATTTCAGAAGCATGACTATGTCCCTGGCAGCGTTGGAAATCGCTTCAGCCGCGGAGGCCACTTGCAGCAAACCTGCTAGCTGCTCTGCATCCCTTCTGGTTCTTGCCGAAAGCATGGCTTTGATGCGGATATGGTACAGAAGCGTATCCATTCTTTTTTCTAAATGGTGCACCTCTTCTGCCATATCTTCACTATCGAATACCAATGAGGCATAGGCTAAGTCGACTATCACCTCAGACGTGTCCTTCATCTCAGTTAGGATCTCACGAACAGTTCGTGGAACCTTCTCCCTGCTGTCATCGATATTCAGAGAGGTTTCTACCATTATTCGTCCACCTTTGGCGAATGCCTTTTCTTAATGTCTTTATTGTGGCCTTTCGCCATTTGCTGCCGTCCGCCTGCTTTAAAGCCAAAACGGACAAGTCACAATATTAGGATGTGTCTATTTATTTTATCGTTTTTCCCCTTACCTTAGTTTGCCTTGATTTTATCTTGCCTTCCAAATAATCTCAATTAAAACACAGGCTTATTCACCTCTCTTGCGTTCACCATAAATAATATCATTCTTTATCCCACACGATGATTGTGACACGGTTGGTGCCAGTTCGAAATTTTTTCGCGCGCAACCGTAGGGTTTTCACACTCGGGTTCTCAGCCTTGATGATTTCTTCTACAGGCGATTTACTAGCTGGCGCGACCTTGGGGAGCATGAATCAAACCTTGAGCCAAATCGCTGGCCTCATGATCCTTATTCCCGCTGCCATAGGAATGAGGGGCAATATTTTCGGAGCCTTAGGGAGCAGGCTAGGCACAGCGATGAACTTAGGGATTTTCGAACTTTCTTTTAGAAAAGGTAGCCTGCTAAGGCAGAACTTTGATGCTTCAATGCTACTTACGATTATAATCTCATTCCTGATGGGCGTCTTGGCATCAGGCATAGCAGGAATTTTAGGTGTTGAGATTGGTGGCGTGCAAGTTTTAGTTTTTATTTCGGTTTTAGGAGGATTTTTAGCAGGCATCATCCTGGTTTTCATCAACATCCTGGTGGCCACGATCGGTTTCAGGAGAGGCTGGGACATCGACAACATCTCGGCTCCGATAATCACCGCTGCAGGTGATGTCGTAACACTTCCTATGCTTTTCTTAGCTGCCATCCTTATCCGCGATGAAATTCTTCCCATGCTGGTTATTGATGTATTCGCTATATGCTTGCTCTTGCTCACATGCTATTTGACGTGGAGAGTCTTTCGCATGCCACGTAATGAGACCAAGAGAATAGTGCTCGTTTCCGTGCCGGTACTGGTCTTGTGCACCTTACTTGACATTGGAGCAGGTCTCACTATTGACCATGAATTAGAGACCCTTGTGGCCTCTGCCGCGCTGCTGGTTATGATACCCCCATTCCTGGAGGACGCCAACGCATTAGGGGGGATACTGACCTCCAGGCTTGCGTCACTACTTCACATGGGTCTGTTAGAGCCGCGACGAATCCCAGGAAAATTGGCTCTCGAGAATTTTATCATAATTTACATCTTTGCTCTTTGGGTATTCACCTTAGTCGGCGTGACGGCATACGTTGTGGCCGTGCTATTAGGCTTAGGAGCCCCTAGCCTAATTTCCATGGTGAGCATCTCTCTAATTGCTGGCTTATTAACTGTGACTTTTCTCAATATAATATCCTATTATGTTGCTATCTACACTTTCAGATTTAATCTGGACCCTGACGATCATTCAATTCCTATAACATCATCTTCCATCGACTTCGTCGGTGCTGTGTTTTTCATATTATGTGTTATTTTGCTTGGGGGGATTTAACATCAAGTGAATGCTTTAGCATGATGGTCAGACATGGCTTTGGCTTATGAAAGATTTTAACCCCTATTCACGATTCCCAAGCTGGAGTACGGCCATGATTACCACGGATATGATCCACGCTAAACTCGAAAAATACAGCCCTAAGGAAATTATGATAGGAGTGTTAGCATCCCACTCCGCCCTAGATGTATGCGATGGCGCAGTGGAGGAGGGTTTTCGTACTTTGGCTTTATGCCAGCAAGGACGAGAGAAGACCTATTCCAATTATTTCAGAGCGTTTAGGGATAAGAATGGCATGATTCTGCGGGGTATCGTCGACGAGGTGGTGTTGCTCAAGAAATTCAAGGAAGCGGTGTCAAAGAATATTCAGGATCTGCTCCTTTCCAAAAACGTGCTTTTTGTGCCAAATAGGTCCTTCACGTCATATTGCGGTATAGATGCAGTGGAGGATGAGTTCCTCGTCCCCTTGGTAGGCTCAAGGAATATGCTACGAAGCGAGGACCGGGGTGGTCCGAGAGACTATTATTGGCTTCTAGAAAAGGCCGAACTCCCATATCCCAAGAGGATAGAGAGGCCAGAAAACATCGATAGACTCACCATTATCAAATTGCATCATAAAGTCAAAAAGCTGGAGAGGGGTTTCTTTACGGCCGCAAGTTACGAAGAGTACCAACGCAAGTCCTCCAAGTTGATTGCTGATGGTGTGATTGATGAGGATAGCCTTTTGAATGCTAGAATGGAGGAATATATTATTGGTCCAGTTTTCAACCTAGACTTCTTCTATTCTCCCTTGGAAGAAAAGGGCTCGAAAATAGAGCTATTAGGAATCGATTGGAGATTTGAGACCTCTCTGGATGGACATGTTAGGCTTCCAGCTGAACAACAACTTACACTCAATGAGAGGCAGAGGGTACCTGAGTATACGGTTTGCGGGCACAACTCTGCCACATTGCGAGAAAGCTTGTTAGAAAACGCTTTCGAATTGGCGGAAAGGTATGTTAAGGCATCACAAGAGTATTTTGCTCCTGGAATTATAGGGCCCTTCTGCCTGCAGACATGCGTGGATAAGGATCTTAATTTCTACATATACGATGTCGCGCCCAGGATAGGAGGCGGTACGAATGTTCACATGAGCATGGGCCATGCTTATGGAAATGCCTTATGGAGAAGGCCAATGAGCACTGGTCGCAGACTTGCAATGGAGATTCGAAGAGGTATCGAGGAGGAAAGATTGGAGGAAATTGTAACTTAAAAATGAAGTTTCCGTGATTTGTAATAGTTCTTGAAGGTAAGGCAAAAGTAGGTTTCTCCATACCTTTCTCAAAGGTATAGCCAGTATATTACTGGGTCACAACAATCTTTATTAAGGTCCAAGTGATTCGGCTTTTCCAATCCTATAACTGGGGACCTCAAGCATTTAGCAGCAATGAGGGAGGGTATTGATGCAATATACGAAAGGTAAACAATTGGCAACGGGCATGTTGGTAGCACTTCTGTTGCTGTCAGGAATAATGATTTTCCCGAGCGCAACGGTCGAGGCTTCAAGTACTGCCCCCATCTCATTGAACGTGGTCGATAACACGAACGCCCCTGTCGCAGGTGCTACCGCCACGCTCACGGAGACCCACACTTCAAAGATGTATTCCACTTCTAGTGACGCCGGCGGTCTGGCCACATTCTCCCCACCACCCGGCTACTACATCCTGAGGATCTCCAAGAGCGGGTACTATGATCTAGAGTACTCGACGGTGGTAAAATATGATGGTATAAACGCCGTACAACTTGGTCTCATCCAGATAAACAAGCTACCCACAACCGTGGGAACCTTGACAGTAACTGTGACGTCAGGAGGTAGCCCAGTGAGCGGCGTTACCCTAAAGACCATCGACTTAAATTCCCCGACCAAAATGGAAAAGATCTATAGTTTTAGTGGCTCTACCTCGCAAATAGTTCACACAAGCACGTATCGTCTTGTGACTAGCGCCAATGGATTCGAGACTGATGTGCGAGACGTCACAGTTTCAAGTGGCGTTACTGTTAATGTGAACGTGGTTCTAAACCCATCGGTAACTGTGACGGGTTATGTCTATAAGAATAATGTACCTGCCTCTGGGGTGACTGCAGTCTTAGTTTCCTCCAACCCATCTTTGCCGGTGGAAAAGAGGATAATCACAGGTCGAGTGACATCCAACTATTTTGTCATAGATGGCTTCGCTGATTCCAACCCATTTTATCTGATGGTTGATGCAACGGATGCGCAAGCGAGCATGCAGTCCATTACCCTGATCACTTCTCAAACAGTCACAATTAACCTAGTCTCCCAAGGAGCACAAGTAGATTCGAATGGAATCGTATTTGCTTCCAATGATTGGAATAATTTCAATCTTTATCGCAATCTCACCATGGACTTCGATGCCTCTTGGCCTAACATCCCATATAGTTACCTTCCGAACTTGCGTATGCAGATTGATTTCGCATTTGGGGACGGTAATGGTGTTGTGAGCGCAACAGAGTATAACGCTTTCATTAACAGAGTTCGGTCGTTTGGCCCACTAAACGTGACCTCGGATTTCATGGTTAGAGTTAATGGTACAAAGTACACTGTACAGACAGATTTCGTTTCAGCGGCCTTCACAGGAATATCAGGGTCATCCGTTACGTCTACAGCCCAATATTCGGCTGCTTTTGTGAGCTCCTATAGAAGTCAGGCCAATATCCTCAATGGCGGTTCGACGTACACTGTTACAGCTTACGCTAGGTACGACACCAATTCTCTCAACAACATTGTCTACCTTACTTGGCCCAGAGGAAACGAGATGACTGCAAACACCACCTCTACAGGTAGTGCAGTAGTAACTGGCTATCTTTCGGTAACAATCGACCCCACTGTACGGACCACCGGCACCCATGAGGTAGTCACCATGACCATACAACGCTCTGTGGCCCCCATTGCCACTGCTGGAATAGACGTTTCCTCAGATTGGGCCTATGCCGTGACTTCTGGGACGAGCGTGTTATATTATATAGTTAATTCACAAAAGCCGATCGTGTTCACGGCCAATGGTTCCTCGGACCCCAACGGGAATCCCTTGAAATTCACATGGAACTTCGGAAACGGTGTAGTGCAAGGCCCCATTTCCTCCTATTGGACAACTTATACTTATGGGGCTGCGCACTTCAACCTCACGGTGACTTTGACAGTCACTGATGTCGCTGGGTTGACCGCCGTCAAGAGCTTCTATGTTAAGAGCGATGGTATCAATCCTACGCCCGACTTCAAGGTAAAGGATCACACCCTTAGCTTGCAAGCCCCGAATCTGATTGTTAAGCAGAATGAGGCCTTAATTTTCAATGGAGCCACTTCTTATGACCACATCGCGTCTACAGCTTCTAACGATGTTGGCATCATAAAGAGATGGGAGTACATATGGGGAGACGGCAACAAGACCGTGGTGGGCATGGGAGAGAATCAGAACGTGACCAAGACCTATGCTCGAGCCGGCACATTCACTATGGTGCTGAATGTCACGGATGTGGCCGGTAGGGTCTCAACTAAGAGCATCATCGTCCTGGTGAAGGATACAGTGCCGCCCGTGGTCTCATTCACAATCGAGCTTAATGGAAATAGTGTGACCACAGCTCAAGAGAATCAGACGTTGGTCTTCAATGGCAACGCTACTTATGATGCCAACGACTCTTTTGACAAATTGAGCTTCTCTTGGACCTTCGGGGACTCGAATGTGGCGACTGGACCATGGGTCAGACATGCGTTCTCAGCGATCAAGACCTTCACCGTGAAATTGGAGGTCACAGACCAAGCAGGCAACAAAGCCAACCTCACGAAGTCCATCGTCATCACCTCTTCTCCCCGACCCGATCTAAGGATCGTTTCCATGATTTTCGATCCTAACCCCATGACCGAAGGTTCCGCGGGTACGATAAAGGTGAATTTGACCAACGTCGGGAGCTCTAATGCGTTGGCACCAAAGGTGGAGTTCTTCATCCTCTCCTCCAGTGGATCGAAGAGCAAGATCGGAGAGTCATCTAACATGAGGGTGAATGACGTAACTAACAGTACCCTCATGCCAGGCAAATTCGGTCTCATCTACTTCAGCTGGACGCCCTCGGCAAAAGGTAACTTCACCATAGTGGCGACTGCTTCCGTGGACAACGAAATTGTCACCACGGACAACTCATACACTGCTGCGATCACGGTCAACGAAGCCGCCTGGAAGGCCATAGCCTTGTACGGCGGTATATTCGCAGCTATAGTGGTGGTCATCCTGCTCTATTTCTACCGAAAACGCTTGCCCAAGCTAGGTGGAAAGAAGGAGAAGCAGAAGGAGGAGACCAAAAAGCAGCCGGCCACTAATGAGGAGAAGAAAGGAAAGAAGTGAGCCGTGCTGCCAAAACCTTTCAAACCATTTTTCCATTTTCACCATTTATTTCGCTTTTCTAGTACATTTATGGATTTTCAGTATCAAATTCGATAGAATCTTATGTTACTGGCCTGAAGGAATTTGATATCAATCATGATAATCGAGGCATTCATATTTATTAGCTAAATTGCCAAGTCCTTAACTCAGTTAACATCAATATGCGACATGCCTTGGAATCAGCCCAGAGATAGAAGGTGAGAACCTTGGAAAGTAAGATTGCCGTCAGCGAGGAATTCTGTAAAGCACTAGAGGCTCTTCCTGCCCCTGTTATGGTCATGGACAAGGAGCTCCATATCAGTTATTTGAACGCAAGCTGCTTGAAACTTTTGAAAGCTAGGAAAGAGGATGTGCTCGGTAAGAGATGCGCCGACCTCATTCGTACACCAGCATGCGATACTGAAAAATGCTTAGCCAAGAGATGTATGAGAGAAGGTAAGGAATTCACGGGAGATTCTATCGCCAAGCTTACTTGGGGAGAAGTCCCTGTTAGGGCTACAGGAGCGGTTATAAAAGACCCAAATGGCGAGATAATAGGCTATGTCGAGCATATTATGGATATTTCCAAAGAGGTAGAGATAGCTAAGGAGATAAGTAGGCTGACGGAGGAGAGCAATAAGGGAAATTTCTCGGCTCGGGCTGACGAATCTAAATTCAGCGGCAATTATGCCTCGATAGTCCAGGCTTTTAACAAGACCATGGATGCGGTAGTGGATAAAATTTTCTGGTACGAGCAGATCTTGGATGCCATCCCATTCCCTATCTCAGTCACGGACCTGAACATGAACACGACATTCATAAACAATGCTTCGGAAAAGGTCCTCAAACGCTCCAGAGCTGATATGGTGGGAAAGCATTGCTCTGAGTGGAGGGGGCCGATATGCGGCACCAAGGAGTGCGGAATAGTAAAGATGAGAGAGGCTGGCATCCCGCGTACATATACCAATAGAGGTGGGAAGCACACTCAGATAGATGTCGCGTATATAAAGAACGCCAAGGGTGAGCCTATTGGCCATATAGAGGTTCTTCAAGATGTGACAGCACAGCAGCGCGTCGCCCTGTACCAGAAGAAGGAGGTGGAGAGGGTGGCGCACAACCTGAATCTTCTGGCCCAAGGCGTCTTGGACCTAGATGTGAAGGTGGAGGAGGCTGATGAATATACCAAAGAAACGAAGGAGAACTTCCAGAGGATCAATTCCTCAATTTCCCAGGTCAAGGAAGCTCTGGTAAGACTAACAAAAGACATGCGCATGCTCACCGACGCTGCCAAAGAAGGCGCCCTATCGACCAGAGCAGACGCCAACAGACATGAGGGTGAATATCGCGCCATCGTGCAGGGTGTGAATGATACTCTAGATGCGGTCATCAAGCCTATAGAGGAAGCCATGCGTGTCGCTCAAGCGTATGCAGAGGGAGACATGACCGCTCGCGTTTCTATCGAGACGAAAGGAGATCTCCTGCGCTTCTCCCAATCCTTGGACATGATAGGCGAGTCCTTGACCGAGCTGTTAAAGGAGGTCAATCGCTCGGTGGACCTAGTGCAATCTACAGCGCAGGACCTCGCCTCTTCGGCTGAAGAGATGAATGCCTCTACTGAGCAGGTATCTAGTGCCATTCAGCAGATATCCAAGGGGGCGCAGAGCCAGGCCGCGGCGGTAGATGAGACCGCTAAGGTCATGGCCGAGATATCCACCGCCTCCGAGAAAGTCGTGAGCAACGCTTCCTCTGCTTCTGAGAGCGCCAAGCGATCCTCAGATTCGGCACGAAGGGGGAGGGCGACGGTAGAGACTACTGTCAAGAAAATGCGCGAAGTGGAGAAAGTGGTGCAAGAGTCTGCTTCGGTCATAGAGGGTCTGGGGAGGAGATCTGAGGAGATCGGCGAGATAGTGGATGTAATCACCAATATCTCTGACCAGACCAACATGTTGGCTCTGAACGCGGCCATCGAAGCGGCCAGAGCCGGAGAGCAGGGACGAGGGTTCGCCGTGGTGGCCGAGGAAGTGAAGAATCTAGCAGAGGATTCGCGCGAGGCCGCCGAGCGCATCGCCAAGATGATCAAGGAAGTGCAGGCCGAGACTGCTAAGGCAGTGGAGAGCATGAAGAGAGGAACCCGAGAGACCTCTGAAGGGCTTCAGATGGTGGATGCTACAGGAAAGGCCTTTGAGGAAATCGCGGTACTGGCTTCCAAAGTAGATGAATTGCTGTCTGGGCTCATGAGCATGATGATGCAGCAAAAGGAGGGCACGCAGCGCGCAGCCAAAGCTGTGGATGGGATAGCCTCTATAGCTGAGGAGACAGCCTCCGCCTCAGAGGAAAGCGCCTCCTCCACGGAGCAGTTGACAGCCAGTATGGAGGATCTCACGGCCCGGGCTCAGACTCTAGCCGAGCTCGCCTCAAAACTGAAAGAGATGTCTTCTCGCTTCAACATAGGATTGGAAGAGACCGAAAGTCCAGGCCTTTCAGCCCAAGCAAAAGAGGGCAAGCAGAAGAATGCTTTCAAAACCACACAAAAGGCAGGGGGAAAGGGCGAAAAGCTCAAGGTTCCTACCAAGGTGAAGGAGGCCCTCAGCAAACGTGGTATAGTGGTCGAATCGTAGGTAGGCAGAGCGAAAGCGGCAAAAAGATATTAATTGCCTGACGCCGTGCCTCATCGTATGATCTGGAGGTTGGTAGATTCCGATCTCTGCGATCCGTGGCGCTCCGTGGCCTGCGATGAGGCCATGCTCATGGCGCGTCAGCGTAGGTTGGTACCCAATACTCTGCATCTATACCGTCGCGATCGCCCTACCGTCTCGCTAGGATATTTCGAGCGAGCTGAAGAGGTCCTGGACATGGAGGCCGTGCGACAGCATGACGTTCAGGTGGTACGCCGCGCCTCTGGTGGGAGCGCAATTTACACCGATCAAGGTCAAATAATATATGCGGTGGTGCTTGATGAGGAGTCGGTGCCACATTCTCCTAACGAGACGTTCGCTTTAGTCTGTAGTGGAGTGATAAGAGGGTTGGAGAGATTAGGCGTAAAGGCTGAGTTCAAACCTATCAACGACATCCTTGTCAACAAGCGTAAAATATCTGGAAGCGCTCAATTGCGCAGGGCTGGGGTGGTCCTTCAGCATGGGACTTTATTGGTATCAACAGATTTGGATGTGATGTTCAAGGTGCTTCGGATGCGCAAGAAAGGTCGCTCCAAGGATTCCATTACCACGTTGGAGAGAGAGCTAGGAGAGATTCCACCACTGGATAAGGTAAAGACAGCCTTGATTCAGGGATTCTCAGAGGTGTTCAAGGTGAACATCCTAAGGGGAGTCCTGACTCATTTCGAGGAACGTATGATAAAAGAGCTGGTGAGCTCCAAATATAACAACAGAGATTATACTCTTGCTCCCCCTCTCTCTCCATCTTGCAACGATGTCATTTGAAGGTGTCAAGGTCCAAGAATGCTATCCTACGCGCATCCAAGAAGAAGCCCAGCTTCTTGTGCAGCATCAAGGAAACGGCATTCTCAGGCATTATAGCGCTCTGCACAGCCTTGGCGCCCTGCTTCTTGGCCTCCAAGGATACTTTCCTAAGCAATTGATAACCTATGCCCTGGCGCCTATGGGAGGGATGGACCCCGATGCTCTCAATCCAAACAGATAGGGGAATGTTTGACATATGCTGCACCTTTTGGGCGAAGATGAAGCCAACTATCTGATCGTCCTCTTTGGCCACGTAACTGAGGCCGGACTCCAGGTACAGCTTGAAGGCTTGGTCGTTAGTCGCTCCCAGCTGTTCCACGAATTCCGGACTTAGCTCTTCCCACTTGCGCTTCAGGATCGATTCCATGTATTCCTTTATGATGAAGAGCTCGAGCGCTCTCACGCGCCCTTTGTCCTCTTTCTTGAGCTTGACGATCTGTGCCATTTACATCTCCTCCGGGGCCGCGATCCCTAACGTGTCCAAAGCGCTGCGGAGTACCCACATCGTGGCCTCGACCAGGGTAAGCCTGGCAGCTTGATTTTCCCCAGAGCGCAGCACGGGCACGTATGCATAGAACTGGTTAAAAGCGGCGGCCACTTCCTGCGCATATGCTGGTAGCAAGTGTACCCTCCTCTTTAACGCACAGTCCCTCACGACCGAGGGGTATTGTGCGAGGATGCGAATAAGCTTTATTTCGTAGGGCTGTGTCAGACGAGATGGTTCAAGGACAGGTTGGTAATCCTCGGCTTTTTTCATTATAGAACAACAGCGAGCATGCGCATATTGAACGAAGGGCGCAGAATTGCCTTCGAAGTTCAAAGCCTCTTCCCACTTGAAAACAATTTGCTTCTCTGGCTGAACACGCACCATATTGAAGCGCAGTGCCCCTCTTCCAATCCATCTGGCGATCTCTCTCATCCTCTGCTCACTGAGATCCGTCCTACGCTTCCTCACCTCTTCATATGCGCGCTCCTCGGCCTCATCTATCAGATCGTCCAGATATACCACCAAGCCTTTCCTGGTCGACATTCTTCCCTCAGGCAAGGAGACAAAGGCATAGAATAGGCATTCTGGCACTCTCTTCTCTCCTAATATCTTCAATGCCGCGGCCAGTTGCTGTTGCCCCAGTTTCTGGTCCTCTCCTAGCACATTGATTACCACATCAGCGCGCTTGAATTTGTCTAGGTGATATGCCATGTCCCTGGTGGTATAGAGTGTGGTTCCGTCTGAACGGGTGAAGAAGAACTTGGTGCTCTTACCATGGATGCCAAATTCGCTCAGATCTAAGTATAGAGCTCCGCCTTCCTCGTGGCAGTAGGGAGTGGCTTTGAGCCTCTCCACCACTCTCCTGGCCTCACCGTTGATTATGAACTGCGATTCCCAAGTATAGTTATCTATGTGAACGCCCACGAGCGCTAAGCTTTGCTTAATGCCGGAGAGCATCCTTTCAGCCGTCTCCCGGACCATCGAGATCGTCGCTGGGTCGCCCGCCTCGAAAGCCCTGGTCATGGCTGCGATCTCCTCTTGGACCCTCGGGTCCGTCTCCATGAGTTTGTTAGCCTGGCGATAATAGCCGACGAGTATATGATCGTCCTTATCGCGCTCCGGCTTCTCCTGATCGGAGACCGCGTTCCGCACACCCCAGCAGAGCAGCACTACCTGCTTCCCTACGTCATTCACAAGGTATTCCGTGGTGACTTCATAACCTGTTTTTCTCAAGCATCGGGCTAAAGTATCTCCAATGAAAGGATTTCTTGCCCTTCCTACATGAATCGGGCCTGTGGGGTTGACGGAGGTATGCTCCAGAAGAACTTTTATGTGCTTGGGCTCTCCCCGACCATATGCTTCCTTCTCCCGCAAAATGGTCTCAAGGGTGATGCGGGCCAGAGCCAGACTTTCTAGCCTAAAGTTGAGATACCCTTTCTCGGCCCATGCTTTTTCTATTAGAGCTGATTTTGGAAGATTCAAGGATAGCTCTTCAGCTATGACAACGGGTGCTTTCTTGAGAGTTTTGGCTAGAGTGAAACAAGGGAAGGCGAAATCGGCTATACTGGTATCAGGAGTTTCAACAGGTAAATCGAGAGGCGCGCCTACGCGGCGAAGGGCTTGCTTAAGGCATCTGTCAACCTCTTCTCGAAAAGGCTGCAAGGGGTCCATCGATCATCCTCCTGGGCGATACCTCAAGAGAGCAGCGATGCCGCCAAACGCTTTTAGTAGCATTTCTCCCTCTTCAGAATCTTCGGAAATCAATTCCACTTTGGACCCCATCTTCTCCGCTATATCGAAGAAATCATCGACCAGGTCTATCCCTTCATCAAATATGACCACTGCACCGCAGCTGGGACAGCGTTGATCTTGAGGGGGCTTTTCCGACGTAACTTTGTCCTTCCAACCGCAGCTGGGACACTCCAGCGTATAGCGCTTCTTCCTAAGAGCTTCAGAGATGAGTACAGTGGAAACAGCTCCCATCATCACCGCTTCCCTTACCTGATCCTCTCCGTAGGTGGCCAAACCGCCGTCAGATTTTCGAATCTCCTCTAAAAGCTTCGAGATGAGTTTCTTCTCCCTCATGAGATCCAAATCGGTTAGCTTTTCCTTAGCCCTCTCCACCAATTCCTTGAGACCATATTCATCGGTATAACCAGTGTCGAATGTGTCTAAAACCCTCTTCTGCAGCTCATGATGCAAATATCCCTGCTCCACGAAGTAGTTCTTCGTGGCTCCTGGTCCTCCAACCAGTATGCCGACCAATTCATCTAATCGACCAAGGAACGCCTCAGCAGCTGCATCAGCTATCTTCTTGAAGAATTCATTGGCTGCAATCTCGATTAATCTTTCGAATCGGAGGGCCGATTGCCCACCCATCCTATGCTTAGAAGGTACCTGTGATTGGATGTTGCGAATAACGGTGATCCTTTTCCCATTTAGCAGGCCAATAGTGGCCTCGGATCGGTCCACCACTATGAGACCATAAGATTTTTTTTCCACCAGCATTTCTAACAGGGGCTCGAGATAGAACTCGGAGTCGCAGCGATAAAGGAACGAAGTAATCGGTTCTGGAGGCTCTAGGACATACTGCACCATCTTCGTCTGGTCTCCCACCCAGGCTGTCTCCCCAACGAAGAAGACGAGACCATTAGCCGGTGGTTCCTTAAAATACTTCAACCTAGCCAATATAGATTGAATGGCACCTTGTACGTTTTTCCTCGTGCTCGAGGACTTTATGTTGGAGGATTGCGAGTATTCCGCCCTTAGATAGTTGGCCACATCAGAGATTTGCTTACCTGGAGGGATGTAAACAGAGATCAGCTCTGTACCGCGACCTTTGAGATTGCGCACCTCCTCCAAAGCACGCTTAAAATCGTATTTTTGTCGGTCGGTGAGGGTTTCGCCAACTTGTGCCATGAAATTATCAGCCACGCTAGGTTTTTTATCACCCAAGAAGGATTGCCTTTATAAAGCTGTTGGGGTTGGCATGGACTACGTGGTTGTTTCTCTGGGAGGGTCGATTCTAGTACCTGGCGAGAATGATGGAAAGCGCATTTTAGAAATTGCCCAACTCATGCGTTCATTGTCCAAGGAATACCGCCTGGTCTTGGTATGCGGCGGTGGTAAGGTGGCGCGATACTACATATCCACTGCGAGAGAGCTGGGAGCCTCGCGTGAGCAGCAGGATGAACTAGGAATCGAGGTTACCCGTATGAACGCTAAACTGTTACAGTTAGCGCTGGGCCAAGATGCGTTCGGTTCCATTCCCCGCTCGGTTGAAGAGGCAGTGCGCGAGGCTCGCAAAGGGAATATATTAGTGATGGGCGGAACTGTGCCTGGCCATACAACGGACGCGGTATCAGCTCTCGTGGCAGAGGGGCTAAAAGCCAAAAGGATCGTCAACGCCACCTCTGTCGACGCTGCCTACTCTTCGGATCCGAAGAGCAACAAAGAGGCGGTGAGATTCGAACGCCTGACGCATCAGCAGCTCTATGAGCTGGTCGATAAAGGTTCTCATTCGGCCGGTCCATCGGACATTTTCGACCGCAAAGGCGCAGAGTCAGCCTTGCGCTCCCGCATCCCCATTTACATAGTCAACGGCAGGGACTTGGAAGAACTTAAGGCAGCCATCAGGGGCGAGAAGATAAAGGGAACGGTGGTGGGCGATTGAGTATAGAGGAAGATATAAGCGAAGCTGAGAAAAATACCATGATTAAGATATCTTCCAGTAAGATGAAAGGCCCATTGGTGAGGCCAATAACCCATCTGTCAGTGGTCCTAGGCATTACCTTCTGCGTGATAGGCGGTGCCATAATGTCCTCCTCGCTGGTGCTAAGTTGGTCCATTTTACCATCCCAACAACTCTCCTTATGGGATATGATCGCTAAAGGCGGCTTTACCTCGTTGGCCTTTTTGATACCTATGAGCGGAGCGCTTTGTGCCATATTGTCATGCCTAGACATCCTTGCAGAAAAGGGTTGGAGGAGATTTAAAGGGCCGTCGGCTTTAGGATCCCTAATCTCAGCATCTTTTGGCGTGGTGGCTATCGTCTTGGTGGTCTGGGAGGTTAATCAAGATATGGAGCGGGGCATAGCCACCGCGTTCGGTCCCGCTTTATTCATGTCGGTTTTTGGTGGTGTTTTATCCTTAGCTGGTGGAACCATATTGACCATTGATTATTTGGAGGCTTTAGCGCGAAGGGGCAAATTCGTAGCGACTGGAGGCAGCTCTTATCTTCGTGGAGTTTTGCAGCCTACAATGAAAACCGTTAAATCTGAATCGCGAGAGACTAAGGAGAAAGCCGTTTCTTGGGAAAAGAGCTCGAACGTAACTCTGCCTAACACAGGATTAGAATGCCCCAACTGCTATTCTCCAGTACAGCCACAATGGCGCATATGCCCCATCTGTGGGCAGGAACTGATAGATTCATAATTCATCGAAATATGAAGAGTCCACTACTTCAACTCCCATTTCCTTCACCATTCTTTTAATGTGAGTGGCACGAGCGCGCGACATAGATTTTTTGTGGATATAGACGAGGTTTGCCCTTTCCGTCCTCTCTAAAGCCAACTCTATGGCTCTCCTCAAGGAATTATCATCGCATATATCCACGAAATGATTAGGGATCATATGGCCAAACGAGACTTTCTTCGCTAAGGCCAGCTCGGTAAAGCGTGGTGCGTAATGGCCTCCACCAATCCCGATCACCTTTGGCGAACTTAGCGTCCTAGTCTCGAGCAGAGTACGGGCGATGGCCTCTGCCGCCTCCTTATTACTCCATTGCCTTTCAGAAGACCCGATCTCTATGAACATGGCAGGTTTGCTGATGTATGGGCCGTGATGAGTTACTTCGAAAGATACCTGGAATTCAAGCCCTTTGGCTGAAGAGACAAGTTGCCTTAAGGCTGAGGTCATGGCATCAGGCATGGATTCAACAAGAACTCCCTCTCGACCACCGTAATCTGCATTACCGAAATTGCCGATGGCGTGCACCGTTAGTGTGGGTATTTCAGAGACCGCTTTGTGACGAGAGAGAAAGACCAATTCGTCAATATTCTGGTTTATGTTCATCTCGAATTCTTTATCTATTTCATCATGGAAAAGATGATTAGAGCTGGATGTGGCTAGAATATCCTCCCCCCTACGGAAAACCGGCGAGCCATGGAACTGAGCGATTGTTTGCCAACCTGAGCGCGCAAGAAGAGCGTCGCGTATGCCTAAACTAGCTACATCGGTGGAAGAGGACAATAACAAGCGCATATGCTGTTCAATCTTTATCACGGATATAATCCCTCCTTCCAAAGGCCTGCTTCCAGCGAAATTTTAATGGTCAATTCCAGCCTTAATGGTGAGGAGGCTTAATTATGAAAATCGGAGTGGTGTCGATTGTCGTGGTTCTGATGCTCTCTTTTACGATCTTCTCCATGGCTGAGGCTGAAGCCTGCGATTTTGGAGAGGGGCACCAGAAATTCACTTACCAGATTGATGAGCAAGAATATGTGGTGCGGGCAGGTGAAATGAAGAAGGGAGAGAAGATTTCATTCATCTCCTACGGCGATATGATGGATGTCTTCATATTCAATCAAGAACAGTATTTTAGCTATATCGAAGTCGGAAAAGAAAGTATGGGATGGAAAGGTGCAGCGTTATTCAAGGATTTAGGTGTAGTCTCCTCTAAGACTGTTTTCACGGCTCCAGATGATGGTATATATTATTATGTGATCGATAACACCATTGCTGGTATTGATGCAGGTGAGGGGCAAAAGGTCATACAGCACGATTCTATCTTCCCCTTTGCACCAGAGAGCAGGGGACCATTTCCCCTGTATTTCCCAGCCGTCATAGCTGGTTTGGTGTTATTTACCTTAGGGCTGATGGCCTATTACTCAAATGAGAAAAAGAAGAACGGCCAATGACTTAAGCTTGAATCATATTACCTGACAATTTTTTTCACTTCAATTTTTAATTACCTTTGTCGAATTAGTGGTAATTCAATTGTAATAATCAGAATCTTAGTTTTTTAAATCCGTCAGCGACTTGCGAAAAACATGACGACCGCATTAACAGTCTCGGAACGGATACTGCTTTATGTATCTCAATATCAAAGATTCAAGGATAACTTCGATGTGCCTTTTGATCTAAGTCAAGACGGTATTGCTCAGGCATTGATAATATCCAGAGCGCATGCGGCTGTAGAGCTGAAAAAGTTGAGAGAGGCAGGTTATATCGAGGAGCGCCTCGCTCACATTAAGAGGGGGAAGAACAAACGTAAAGTCTATTTCCTGACCGAGAAGGGAGAGGAAAGAGCCACAAAGATCAGGGAGTTTGCTATCCACGAGGGAATTGATACAGGACCATCGACCGATATCCGAAAGCTTAGGGGCAAGGAGCTGTATGAATCACTTTCCGAACAGAATCGCAGAGTCCTCGAAATGGCTTCAGTTTTTCGGCGAGCTTTCCTCAGGGACGCATTGCCGGAGACCAGCATCGCTCTTCTCCCCGTGAATAGGGATGGAATGGTGGAACTCCCAGCCGAACTTAGGCGTGAGGTCATGGCCATTCTCCCCCACACCATAGTCAGGGAAGCTCATAGCTTTGCGGCCGATTATTGGCTATCCAAGGATGAGTATAGGGAAAGGTTGTATCACCTGATTTCTGCGAATAGAAAAAAAGAGGCAGAGATGCTGCTTGCTGCCAAAGGAAGCATTCTCTTAAAGGAAGCGGATGAGGATCTTTTCAATATTATCTCTTGTCTAGATAGGCCATCGGAGCGCTACGCAGCTAAAATTAGGAGCATTCAGGGAGAGTGCGCTCGTCTCGTCAAGAATTATGATTACTGCTTCAAAGTATGCGATGAGATGATTAAATCTAGAGACCCTGGCGAGAAATTCGATGGACTCTTGAATAAAGGTAGGGCATTGAAGGACGTGGGAAGGATAGATGATGCGATCGAAGTGTTCATTCAAGCAAAGAGCATGGGATCTCAAGCTCCTAACCCATGCTTAGAGATGGAAATGGCTGAGGCTTTGATTATGAAGGGGGATTTCGGTAAAGCGCTGACTTTGATGTCATCTCTAGCCAGCAGGGGTGCTCTATCGGACCCTGAGAGCATAGAGAAGGGCTATCTACTCATGGGAACGGCAAACCTTCGTTTGGGGAGCCATGCTGAAGCCCTCCGCTATTTGAGCAAGAGTCTCGCCATAACCAAGGCCAAAGACAAAACCCTTTGGTACAAAAGGTTAGCTGAAGCCTACTCTTTGGCAGGTATGCCGGAGAAAGCGAAGGAGTACGAGATAAAGGCGAATCCTCCGAAAAAATGGGGGCAAGAGGCATAAGTTCTGTGATAGAAGTATTTTTCAAGCGTTGTCCCCTTCCACCTTTCCGAGAATCAACATTTTTTGATCGTTGTAAATTCAATTTAATCATGATTGCCCAGTATTTTCAATCCTCTTTTCAAATTTTAAATTATAAAATGCGAGTGAGAGCTTCAGTGCCCTTTCATCTACGAGACAGAGCACAATAAAGATTCCTGCCAACTTGACCACCTTATCTCTCTTTCCCGCTCTTGTCTTCCTTCTCTTGAGCTTCGTATCGACAAGGCCTCTGGATCTGGCAGATTAAATGGTCATAAATTCTTGTCAAACCAGTGAGTGTTTAAAATATAGGGCTTTCCCGCAACATCTCGATGTCAGTGATGTAGAGATCCCTTATGTCCTTTAAATTCCAACGCAGCATGGCCAGACGCTCAAACCCCTGACCCCATGCAAGTACAGGGTACTTGACACCGAATGGAGCCGTCACCTCTGGTCTAAATATCCCAGCTCCTCCCAACTCCATCCATTTTCCATTCCACATGACTTCGACCTCCAAAGATGGCTCGGTATAGGGGAAATACCCTGGCCGGACACGGATCTGCTCGAAACCCATCCTCTTGTAAAACTCCTTAAGAATACCGACCAACATGTCGAAAGAACCATTCTTTTCCATTACTATTCCTTCTATCTGAACGAACTCAGGGAGATGCGTTGAATCTATGGCCTCCTTACGGAAGACACGAGAAAGAGAGAAAACCTTCACCGGCGGGTTAGGATGCTTCGCCAGATATCGGATCGTGTTCACCGTGGTATGAGTTCGCAAAAGAGCTCTCTCCGCCTCCTCTTTTGACCACTTATACCTCCAACCCAGTGAGCCAGTTCCACCCCCATGCTCATGAACTTTCCTCACCTTTTCTACCAACTCGGCCTCCTGATCTAAGGGGATGCGGGCGGGATTCTTTAGATAGAATGTGTCCTGCATATCCCTGGCGGGATGGTCTTGTGGCGTGAAGAGGGCGTCCATATCCCAAAAAGCAGGCTGGACATACTCTTCATCAATCTCTTCGAACCCCATCTGTAGGAAAATGCGCCGTATTTCGTCAGCTATCCTTGTCAGAGGATGTTTCTTGGCGGGGTGGGAAATTGGTGCGAAAGCATTGACATCGTACCGGCGAAAGCTTACTTCTCTCCACTTACCAGTTTGAATAAGCTCTGGTGTGAGCTGGGCCACCTCCTCTTTTAATTCAATACCTACTGCCAAGACCTCCTTTCCTTGTGGAGTTAAAAGGATCTGCCGCGAAACCATGCTTTTCTCGATTATCAGATCTTGTCTGCTTTTTAGCATGTTGATTATTTTAGTTGAAAGCTGGCCCTCAGGCATGTCCTTCTTAGCCAAATCCTCTAATACCTTCTCATCTTCCATTTTTTCATTCAGGGCTTTCCTTCCCTCATCCGTAAGAGTTATCACACTCTCGTTTCCGACCTTTTCAAGATTGGCCAAACCTTTTCTCCTCAGCCATCCTATAGCGATTTGAGTTTCGGCTCTGCCGATAGATGCTTCCAAATCGGTTATTTTAACAGAGCCCCCAGCCGCTGAAATAGCCAATAGGGCTTTTCTTTCAGGAAGCGGTCTTTTAGCCGCTTCTTTGTTCTTGATCGCATATACCTTAAGCGGGGATTCCTTTACCTCTACCAGACCCTTTAACTGAAGCCAATTAGCTCCATTCATTACCTCCACCAACTGAGAGAAGCTTCCTGTCTCTAACAGTTTCTCTGGACTGGCTGCTCCTCCGAGCTTTTCCAACGCCAGAAGCACTTTTTTCTCCTGATTGCTCAGCTCTGCAAGGATCTGAGAGGTGCTCATGAGGAGGTGGAGTCAATTGGCCCTATTTCTGACTTATGGGTCACAAAGTCCATTCAAATTCACATCTTTTTGAAGGTAATCATAATTAAAAGTCTCGATTTTCAGCGTTCAAATTTATGTTATCAAAGTGAAAGAAAGCTTAACAATTTTGGGGGCCACAGGTTTCTGAAAATCGACTGAGTTCTTGATTTTATTATTTTCATCGAGCCAATATTTGAAAGATCTGTCAAAAATGAGAATGATGTTAGCATATGGTAAGGACCAGGGCAGTGAACAATCAAAATGACTCGTTCCAATTAATTATCACGGGCATTTCATCAGGAAATCATCCAATTTAGCTCGAGCTTCATCCCTACGTTTTTGATGCTCTTCGAGGAAACGCAGAAGGCGATCGGTGAGCAACTTCTTACACTCCCCACAAAGCACCTCCCCGTTCCGACATCGGAAGGCCAGATCATCCAAGGCCTTATCGTCTGGTTCGAATAAGTAATATTGATATTTGAATACAGCGCAGACTTCTGGCTTTCCTCCTGTCTTTCTTTGCTCCTCAGCACTTACTGCGCCGCCAGTGAATGCATTGCTTACTTTCTTCTTTACAATCTTTGGCGTATCTGTAGTATAGATGGTGCTCTCAGGAATCGAAGATGACATCTTATCTCCGCCGCTAAGGCCAGGAAACATCTTGGTGTGCAGAAGAGCAGGTTTATAGAAGCCTAAGCTCTCAGCCACATCCCTGGTCACGCGGAAGTGTGGATCCTGATCGATACCGCATGGTATGAGTACAGGTACATTCTTACCTTCAAGAATTGTAGGCAAAAAGCAAGGAGCGGACTGAATTGAAGTGAAGAATATAGACCCTATATTGGTTGAGTTGTCGAACCCAAAGACCGCCCGGGCGGTGGAAAATGTAACCTTCTTTGCCACCTTCAGAGCAAGTGGGTAGAGAGTCTTGATGCAATCTGTGTCAATTATTATTTTGGTCTTCTTAGAATCGAAACCTAAAGCAATCACATCTAGGGCGTTATCCAGGGCTCTGACTTTGGTCTCTTCTAGAGTTAATGACTCATTAAAAAGGAATTTCTCATCATCCGTCATCTGAAAATAGAGGGGGGCGTCAAAGATGTCCTGAAGATATTTACAAAAAATCCAGGGCATGAGGTGTCCTAGATGAGTGTTTCCCGAGGGGCCTCTGCCCGTGTACAGGCTGAACTTTACCCCCTTATCATATAGGTCTAAGAGCCACTCTACATCACGCTGAGAATACACCACTCCTCTCCTTAGCATCGGATGCAGCGGGCCATAGCGTGCTAACCTATCTAGTAGTGCTTCATCGACTTTTTTTGTGCCAAAGCGTTGAATCAACTGATCGTAGTCTATCTCTCCAGACACTTGCCAGGGGGTGACTACGAAATCTCCTTCCATGATGCACCGTGGCGCTGCAATTGCATGGATGCTAATGAACCTTTCCGATAACTGGATTGTTTCGTATGCAAAAATAAAAAAATAACTTCAGCCAGCTCTTTGCTGTGGTATAAAAGAGGTCTATAATTCCTTATTTCAACTTTAAAGGGAATTTTAAATGCAATATAGCCGATTCAACGTCTCATAAAGCGAATCCTTCTCCTCCCCAGCAGATCTAATGATACCTCGACTGGTAAATGATATCATTGAGTTCATTTCGCACCACCATTGGTCATTGACTCTCTTTGTTATATGGCTGTGCAAAAAACATTTCACCATTTTATTCGCGCTTAAAATCTCCCTATGTGTAGGGAGAGATTGAGCATCTACCAATATGTTAATTCTACTGAGCCAAACGAACGAAATTAAATTGGTTTCATGTTTTCGATTTTCCTATCTTTGTTCTGGCACAAAGCAGGTGTCCCTTCCTCTATTCTTATAGAGTGACGCACCGATAGTGATTCCGAGAACAATCCCTATGACAGCTAATGAAGCCACTACAGGGATATGCACCACTCCCGAGATTAGCATCTTGACGCCTACGAAGCTAAGAATTACCGCTAAGCCATATTTTAGATAGCAGAAAGCAGTGATGGCGGACGACAATGCAAAGAAAAGTGACCTGAGGCCCAGGATGGCGAAGGCGTTCGAAGTGTAGACTATGAAGGAATCAGTCGTTATGGCCAAGATGGCTGGGATAGAATCGAGAGCGAAGACGATATCTGTCGATTCGACGAAAATAAGAGTCACCAGCAGAGGGGTTGCGGTTATCGTCCCTGTTCCAGCCAGGCGCACCCAGAACTTATCCCCATGATAATCATCGGTCACCGGGAATAATTTACTGAACCCACGCACTGCCAAGTTCTTCTTAGGATCGATTTTCTTGTCGTGCCCAAAAGCCATCCTGATGGCAGTTACCACCAGAAAGCCGCCGAATAGATAGATGACCCAAGAGAACTGCTCTAATAGGGCAACACCAACCATGATGAAGATGCCACGAAAGACCAAAGCTCCGAGAATGCCCCAAAATAGGACTTTATGCAAGCAGAATTTTGGGGTGCAAAAGTAACCAAAAACCAATATGAATACGAATAGATTATCCACGCTCAGGCTAAGCTCTATAATATAGCCAGTGGAGAATTCTAAGCCTTTTTCCGTTCCCATAGTGATAAAAACAAGCGCATTGAAGGCGATGGCCAAGGATATCCAGAAGGCGCTTAGTTTCACTGCTTCCTTAACACCTATCTCATGGGCCTTGCGATTGAAGACAAAAAGGTCAAGGGCCAGCATAGATAGGATGAAGATGAAAAAACCTATCCAGAAAAGATTCATGTCCTCGATCAAAGTAAATCACCATCTGCTCTGCTCCCGCAGAGCGTCCAGTGGAAGGATGAGAACCAACCGAGATCTAGTTTCATTGTGGGGTTAAAAAACTACCGAATATTTAGGTCAATAGGTTGCCTAAGAAGCAAAAATAGTTAGACATTTTGAGAGCAGTGATTTTTCATTGATTATCAATTCCGATTTACCATTCCATTTTCATTATATTGTGATGAGATTTGACACAATTCGATGAGTTACGTAATCACACCAAATATATTAAATGAGGATAGGCACGACCGTACTCGGCGAGTTGGCTGGATCGATTTGGATAAGGTAATGGGAAGTAGGATTCTAGTAGTCGGAGCTGGCGCCTTAGGGAATGAGGTGTTGAAAAATCTGTTGCTTGCGGGTGTGCGCCATATAACCGTGGTGGACATGGATAAGGTGGTGCGCTCCAATCTCAACAGATGTCTTTTCTTCGATGAAAAAGATGCCCTATTGGGGAAGCCAAAAGCATTGGTCCTAGCCGAAAAGGCTGGGCAATTAGATTCTGAAGCAAGAGTGAAAGGGATAGTCTCAAGAATAGAGGAAATTCCTGAGAGGCTGTTCCAGGAAATCGATTTGGTCTTAGGGTGCCTGGATAACATCGCAGCACGCCTGCATGTCAATGCTTTTTGCTATCACTATTCTAGACCTCTGGTCGATGGGGGGACTCTAGGGACCTCAGGCAAGGTCCAGGTTGCTCTGCCACCATCAGATCCTTGCCTTCAGTGCTCTATGAATCGCAGCCATTATCGTGTGCTCGAAAGACGCTACAGCTGCACTGGTGCGGATACGAACTATTTCGAGCCAAAGTTGGCAGCTGAAATAACTACCACCAGCATCATAGCTGCCATTCAGGTCCGAGAGGCTCTCAAGATAATCAGCGGAAAAGCGGACTCCTGCCTTCGTCATATGTTCTTATACAACGGCCTGACGAATGCCTGCATAGAAGTGGAGGTGGAGCTTGATCCTCAATGCCAACTCCATAATTAATTCTGCAAGGCGAGGACTCGAGATTATCAAGAGAATTAACTGTGATGCGAAGGTTTTTTGAAAGGCTCGACGCTCGAATCCATCGTGATACTGAATGTCCGTACGAGTCAGAGTAAGAAATGCTGAGACGGGCAGCACCGTTGATATGGAGCTGGAGGAGGAAAATACTATCCAGGAGATAATAGAAGGAGCTGCAGGATATTGGGAAAAGGACGCTGGCGCTTACGTATTACGCAGGGGTAAGAAGCTTCTTAGAGGACAGCAAACGGTGCTTGAGGCTGGAATATGCAATTCAGACGATTTGGAGCTCATCCCTGACCCAGAAGGCGGTTGATGGATGCCTTTACCCCGCGAAGTACTCGTATCCAGGCTGAAGAATGAGCTGGCTATTTGCCAGAGATGTCTCAAACACCCCATTGAGATAGAAGAAAACGCCTTCTCCACATTCCCTTTGGAGATTGAGATGCTCTTAGTGCAAATACCAGGTTATGAGCTTATTAATGGCCAAATCAGGAAAAGGTATCATCATCGCTTTTCGCTGACAATAACAGCCGATTACCCCTTCCAGAAGCCTCAGGTCACTTGGCTTACTCCCATCTTTCATCCCAATATAATGATGCCAGAAGATGGGGGCTTCCTTTGCAATAAACTACTTGACGAGTGGAGTTTTAATTCTACTTTGCTTATGTTCATCAAGGGCATCGAGTATCTTCTGCTCAACCCCAATCCATCAAGCCCATTCGGAACTGAAACGTGCACCCTTGCAGCCGAATATTTCAACCGAACCCGAAAAACTGGGGGGCCATTGATCTCAGTACCTTTGCCAAAAGTCGTGAGGGAGGTATGACGCCACCACAAATCCTTAGAGCGATCGAGCCTTGCCTTAGGCAGCGAGAGCCGCCCCCGCCAGAGAGGTGCACCGCTCATAAATGGTTGAATGAGAAGGCGCGGGAGGAGTATGCAAAGGTAGGTCCGGGTAGATATGAATTGTATCTCTCGAAACTGGCGGAGGAGAAGATACGCAATCATGCTTCAGCCGCGGCCTCGCAGAGGCTTGAAGTGATGGGACTCCTGCTAGGTAACGTATTCACATGGAATGATGTACAATATTCTATTGTAAGAGATGTGGCCACAACCGATTTGGATTCCTCCTCAGTTAGAGTTAGATTCTCGCGGGATGGGATGGAAAGACTTTTCGCCTACCTCGAGGAGGCAGGCTTCAAGTATGTGATCGTTGGTTGGTATCACTCTCATCCAGGTCATAGATGTTTTCTTTCCCCCACTGATGTCGAGACCCAGAAAGGATTGTTCAACAAGAGATTCCATTCCGCCATTGTAATCGATCCTATAAATAAGGAGATCGAGTCCTTTTTCATCGAAAATGGAAAAGTTCGCTCACGCCCCTTCGCTGTATATTGGGACGAATATCAAAATCCATATTTCGGCGAGACTGTGAGGAGGAAAAAATTAGCCGATGTTGACAAGGGTAAAAAGGATGGCAATTAGACCCATATGGCATGACGCTTGCGCAAAGATGCCTCTGATTGATTCAGCTTCTGCATCAACAAAGGTACTAAGGAATCCAAATAGATAAGGCTGGCCACTTCGAAAATAGTGCCAAGTGGAGCTAATTTGGACCTCTCCTCCTTGCGGCAGGGCTGAATTTCGACAATGATTCTCGCCGTCCTCCCTAATTTTGATTGCTGATTGGAGGTTATTACCACGACCTCTGCACCAATCCTACCTACAATATTGGCTGTCTGGACGGCGGACATCGTCTCCCCTGTATTCGAGATGACCAATAACAGATCCTCTTTCTGCACTATGGGAGTCGTGGTATCACCTATGAAATGGACATCCAGACCCATTTGGACAAGACGCACGCCAAAAGCTTTGCCGACAAGTCCTGACCTTCCCACTCCGTAAATGAATACTACCCTCGCTCCTAATATAGCATCGCACACTTTCTCAGATAATGCTGGGTCTACCTTTTCTAAAGATTCCTTTACCTCAGAGATTATAAAATTGGAGGCTTCCTTCATCACTCATCCTCTTCGTAATCAATCTCGACCTGCTTGGCAATCTTTTTGGAGGGTTTTAAGTTGGCACTTGTGGGTTTTTTCTCTTTATCTCTGCCAGGCTCCTTGGATTGTTGTTTCTTCTCGGCCTTCCCTTTCTCAGTCTTTTCCGTCTTCTTGAGCTTCTGTTCCTCTTGCTCGGCGCCTTTCTCCTCTTCTTGCTGCTCCGAGCGCTTTGCCTTTACTTCCTTCGCCACCTTCTTGGTAAGCACACGTTCATAGATTACCTTCATATACATGGCATCGTGCTCAAGAAGAGGTGAGGAGGAGATGATTGTTACATTAGGATTAGCCTCCACCAGATATTCAGCCAATGGCTCGAACCTAAGATCCCCTTTCTTGATGGGCGTAATCCTTTTCTCATTCCCTGCCTCATGCTCAACTCCTGAGAAATGCGTGTAATATTGAGACCCTACGTAGCTCTTGCATCTATCGAAGAATTCAGCGAAGTCGCTAGGCTCTCTTAAAATTCCATTCTCACGCGCATGGTAATGAGCGAAATTCATAACCGGGACCAGACCTTTTATATCGTCACATAGCTCTAAAACTTCTTCCAAGGAACCCCAGACCTCCTGGCGACCAGATATCTCCACTCCTAACCTAGGTTTGATCTTGTTCTCATCCCACCAATTGATGATCTTCTCCAAGTTGTCCCTTACATTTTGGTTCGCAGCTTTTTGGGATAGTTTTCCATACAAACCTATGTGAGTCGCCACCAGCACGCCATTCATCTGGTCCGTCATCATTCCTGCCCATCTTATGGAGTCCATGCTCTTCTTGGTCAAATCGCTGTTGGAAACAAGGTCCATGTAATATGGAGTATGCATGGAGAGCTCGACGTCCAACTCTTGCCCCATGATGCCGAGTTCACGAAGCTCTTGGAAGTTCTGCACCAAACCCGAAGCCAATGTGACTAGAGTATCATCCTCCCTGATCTCCTCATTTAGATCAGTTATGACCATATCCTTCTTTCCTTTCCGACGAAGGATCTCCACTACGAGATCGCCTTCGATTTGGAGAGGTGTAAGGCCCACTTCCTCCTCGTCTGGAACTCTTTCCATCACATTGACGCGGACCATTTGTACCTCCATAGCATTGAGTCCGAGGTTGTGAACGTCCTCGATCCCATCCTTCAACGTCCGACCCTTGCAAGAAAGAGGAATGCCAGCTGGCCCGAAGCGAATCATCAAGTCACCTGAGCGGTAATCCCTAGTAATCAGGTACTTGTATATATAATGCCTCACAGAAACTAGCCAGATATGGAGTTCTAGTTCGCATGGGCATTAATGTGATAGTTGCTATCCCTACCCCAGACCGTATCCTGGCCATGATGCCTTGTGGTAGTGGATGCGTAGCAAAGCTTTATAAAAGAGGTTCCTATTAGACCGCTTTACCCAATGTCGGGAGAGTCAGAACTATGACGTTCAGGAAGAAAACGGACCCGAACCTAGTCGCCCTCGTGGAGTCATTGAAGGCGACCTCAAGGGAGAAGGGTGCCGCAGTCTGGCGAGACATTGCTCTAAGATTGGAGAGACCTAGGAAGAATTGGGCCGAGGTTAATCTGAGCAAGTTAGAGCGATATGCAAATGAAGGCGACATAATCGTGGTGCCGGGGAAGGTGTTGGGAGCAGGGACCATCAGCAAGAAGCTGACGGTAGCTGCTTATAAGTTCTCGGATTCGGCAGCCAAGAAGATAGAGGAAGCCGGCGGCAGGAAGCTCACCATACCTGAGCTTATGAGGGAGGCTCCTAGCGGCCGGGACGTCAGGATAATGGGGTGAGATGCATGGCTACAGTCATTGATGCTGAAGGGCAAATCCTAGGAAGACTTTGCACCAATGTCGCCAAAAAAATCCTCAACGGCGAAGAGGTAGTAGTGGTCAACGCCGAGAAGGCCATCGTCACGGGCAATAAGAATGACATCTTTGCCCGATACAAGCAAAAGAAGGACCGTGGTAAGGTCATCCATGGCCCCTTCTATCCACGCCGAGCTGATCTTATCCTAAAGAGAACGGTGCGGGGCATGCTTCCGTGGGACAGGGCAAAGGGACGCGCCGCGTATCGTCTACTTAAAGTATACGTGGGCATTCCTAAAGAGCTGGAATCCGCAGAGAAAGTGAAACTAATGGAGGCTGCTGAGCTGAGCCGAGAGCGCTATGTCACTCTGAGCGAGGTCTCTGCATATCTTGGCTCCAAGGTGAGGTGAAAAGATGGCCGAAGTAGCCAATACGAGTGGTAAGAGGAAGACGGCCGTGGCCAGAGCGTCCGTCAAGGAAGGGACTGGCAAGGTGAGGATAAATTCCAAGCCTGTAGAGATATGGACCCCAGAGCTGGCCAGGCTAAAGATCATGGAGCCGCTTATGCTGGCGCCTGAAAGGGCATTAAAGGTTGATATCGATGTCTCGGTGCATGGCGGAGGCGTTATGGGACAGGCTGAGGCCGTAAGGACCGCCATCGCTCGAGGTCTGGTGGAGTTCTTCAAAGATGAAGATCTGGAGAAGATGTTCAAGCAGCAGGATAGGACTCTTGTAGTATCAGATGCGAGAAGAAAGCTGCCCAAGAAACCACTAGGCCGCGGTGCGCGAAAGAAGCGCCAGAAGTCATATAGGTGAGAGAATGATCATCCCCGTGCGATGCTTCACTTGCGGAAAGGTCATAGGGTCATCCTATCAGACTTTCGTTAAAAGAGTGCAGTTAGGAGAAGACCCCCAGACCGTGCTGGATGATCTTGGCCTGACAAGATACTGTTGCCGGAGAATGATAGTCTCGCACTCTGACCTTATTGACGAGATCCTTCCTCTGGGTTGAAACCTTTTTCATTGTCAATTTATTAATGTGGGTCTGTGGGGTAGCTTGGTATCCTTCCAGCTTGGGGTGCTGGTGACTCCGGTTCAAATCCGGACAGACCCACCACTAGGCATATCCAGTAAAATTGTGCATTGCTTCAATTTAGGTCATTTTCAATTCTGACTAGATTCTGCTAGATTCTATTTTTAAGACGTGCATGAGACCACCTCTTCTTCCTCATCGCGGCCTAAACCCAATCACCGTTTCATTCTCTTCATATCTGCACCACTCAGTAAATGAACCCTCAAAAAGCCTTACTCGGGGATAGCCTAAAAGCCATCTCAGCACGACGAGTTGTGCCGCCGCTTTGCGGCCAGTACCGCAATGACATATGATCTCTTTTTCTGGAACTACTCTTGATTGGGAAAAGATCTCGATGATTTCTTCTTTAGGCCGAAGCAGCGCAAGGTTGTGTGGTTGAAAGGAACTCGACCATGGAATGTTTATAGACCCCGGTATATGCCCCTTCTTAGACCAGACAGATTCACCCTCATACTGCTCTCCAGATCTAGAATCTATGTGAATTACATCTTCACCATCTTTTCTTGAAATGAACTCTACATAAGTCATAGGAAGACTGGTGTCAATCATCGGTCTGAAATCACCCTTTTTTATTTTAGGTAGTGTTTGAGTAGTTTGACCACCGTTCTTAAGCCACTCATCCAATCCTCCATCCAATATCAAGACTTTCTTATGCCCATAACGGACAAGGGAATAAGCTATCATGCTTTGGGGAACACCATCTCCTGTAGGGACCGCGGGTTTTATGCTGGTGTATACAACCACCGGTATGTCATTGCTCAAACCTAATTGAGAGAATATCTTGGCCGCCATCTGCCCCTCTAGCCATCGATGAGGAATGCTGTCTTGCATAATTCTCAGGTTCTCTTCCGCTAGGTAAGCTGCGCCGGGAATGTGCCTACGTACATAGTCATGCACATTAGGCTGACAATCAATGATTTTCAACTCTTCGTCCAAATTATCCATCAACCACTTGCTAGAAACCCATTCTATTCTGCGATCTTCCATTTCATCCCCTCAAATCAGTCCCCATGGTTAATCATAGCCCTTCACTCATCTTGCCATCTTTACAATTAAATATCAAGGGACCTAAATCTTCTTGCGGTGCAAGAATTGGTGAGAAGGAAAATAATAGAGATTAATGAGGGAAAGTGCAATGGTTGCGGCAGATGTGTAATAGCATGCGCTGAAGGAGCTATTGAAATTATCCATGGAAAGGCCAAGGTCGTGAGTGATGTGTTATGCGATGGTCTAGGTGCTTGTATAGAGAATTGTCCTGAAGGTGCTTTGTACATCATAGAGCGTGAGGCCAAGCCATTCGATGAGAAAAGCGTCAAACACAGACACGAAAGCATGAAAAGGACCCCATGCCCTGGCTCTACTCCCTTAACTATTTCTCCAGAGGAGATGCGATTTTGCGCCGACAGACAGGGTGCACAGCTCTCAAATTGGCCTATTCAGCTCGATTTGGCTCATCCTGATGCCCTATACTTTAAAAACACAAGATTGCTGTTAGCTGCCGACTGTAGCGCTTTCGCATATGCAGCCATGCATCCAGACTTCATTCAAGGGCGAGCCACAATCATCTACTGTCCCAAACTTTCAGATGTAGAAAATGGAGCATCCAAATTGAGTCAAATATTGGCACATAACGATATAAAGGATGTTAAAGTGGTGCGAATGAAGGTGCCCTGCTGCGGTGGCCTAATCACTATCGTCAAAAAAGCCGTGGAGCGGTCTGGCAAGAATGTGCCTTTGGATGAGGTTGTCATCGATATTGATGGCACTTTGATTAAAGGAAATGCGAATTGAGTGCACAAAATCACCAGTAACTACATACAAAATAAATGCGGATGAGGCGAGCGAATCCTACTGAACTCATCCATATGAGTTGTTTCATAATCAATCGTTGCTATTCCATTCAAAACATGTTTTGCAGTAAGAGAATATTTATTCGCCAATAATAGCATGACCTGCGGGGGGTCGTGATGTCCCACACATTCAGGATCATGGTTGCGACATTCATTTTGTTCTCTGTCATTATGCTGCCCTTGTGCACCGTGGATGTGGCTAGAGCCGCAGAGGATGGGGATGGCATAGGTGAGGACCAAGAAAGGGAGCTCATGCAGAGATTCGCTCCGATTTACTATTTCCATAAAGACGAAAGAGTGTTCCCCGTGAAAGTGGAATACTTCCTCAGCAATTGCAATCTTAATGCCAGCGTAGGAAACAGCTCGATCTTGATCAAATCACCACCCTTGACGGCCGCGGACTTGCAGTCATTTAACGACCCTTCAGGGAACTACTATCTCGATGACCTCACAGGGACGATACATGACACTAAGGCGATAGAAAAATATGAGCAAGAAAAAGAAAGACTGAATTACACCATCTATTGCCATGTCAGCCGTAGTGGTGATTACTTTTTGGTTCAGTACTGGACCTTCTACGTCTTCAACCAAGGGACTTACAATAATCACGAGGGAGACTGGGAGATGGTTGAGGTGGTGCTGGATGCCGTGAGTTTACAACCGATATTTGCGGCCTATAGCCAGCATAACTACGGTCAGAGAGGGGATTGGTCTTTGATCGAAAAGGAGGGGGAACACCTCAAAGTGTACGTGGCCAAAGGGTCTCATGCTAATTATTTACGCTACTGGCAGGGTTTCTTGGAGTTCGCTCGGGACGAAGTAGGGCAGAATGGCAAAATCCTCCGTCCAGATGATTCCAGATATGAGCTCATACTTTTAGGTGATAAGGGAGTGGGCAATAGGCCTGCGGAACAGGGATGGATCGATTTCGCTGGCGCCTGGGGCGAATGGGGTAATGTGGCAGACGGATTCATGGGCAGGAGAGGACCTCCAGGCCCAGGATTCAGAGAGGATGGGGGCATGTGGGAGGGGCTATCCTGGGGACAGAGCCGCAGCGAGGTGACGGAGCAATTCTTAGCCATTTCCCTTCCTTTCTACTATTTCGTATGGATATACCTGGCCGTGATCGCCATACCATTTGTCGCCTATGTGGCCTTGGCCATGCGCAAGATAAAGAGGAATCACATACAACCACCTTTCATAAGGCTCTTCGATTTCAAAGGCAAGAGCTACCGGTCGATTGGGAATATGCTGGCTCTGATAGGATTAGTCGTAGGTTTGGTTTCCGCTTTCTTCCCCTATTACACGGCAGAGCTCAATGCTGACTATGCTGATTTCCAGACAGGTGGTTGGATCACCATGGTATCGGTAAGCGGTTCCACAGGCCTGCAGATAAACGCGTTGGACCCCAAAGGAGGGTTGATGCAGGTAGGTTCGCTTCCCATCCCCTTTGGCCTCCTGGTTATCATCAGCTTGATGACTTTCTGTTTCTCATTGGTTGCCGTGAGCCGAAAGAAAGCGGCGCGCAAGTACGCTGCGAGAGGGGTTAATCTCCTGCTTCCCCTAATTATCACATTTCTGATAGTGATTTCACTCGGGTCCATCCTTATGGCTCTGCCCAGTTCGGCGCCAGTGCAAATGACCCCTGATGTAGAAGTGATTACCCAGGCTATGGCCTCCAATCCTTTGGGCGGCGAAGAAACGCTAAATTTCCCGGGTTATGGATATGCCTCCTTGCGCTGGTCCATAGGAATAGGCGCTTTTCTTATGGCCTTGGCTGGAATCTTGCTCATAATTGGTGGAGTATTCCAACTGTTGGATAAGGAGAAGCCAATGAATGTAGGCCGGTGAGACCATTGAACAATAAAATAATTGGATGCATAATGCATGATGTGTCATCCTTGCGCGTTGGCTTTTTACTCTTACTTGCACCGATTTAAGCCTGAGGTAAAATTGGATCCATCCAAACACCTAAAATTTCTTCCCCTCTTGTAATTTCGTCATATCACTGATAATAAAAAGCCTCTGGGAAAGAAGATCATCACTTTTTCGCATAGCATGCAAAGATCTGGCCTGTGGTGAAAAATGCTCTAATTGAAAATCCATATGGGTTGATAGTGAGCCGTAAAGGCGTATTCCACAAAATCTAGTTCTGGAGACGCCACTAAGTTACCGTCCTTTTCCAATAATAGGATGCAACCCAAGCAAAGGGAAGCATTTCCAACGCCAGTTCCTATGATCACGTTGTCGCGAATGTGTCCAAAAGAAGACAAGTTCCACTGCTACACAGAGACGCCATCGAGCCTTTCGGAACGCCTTTTGCCAGGTATACGATATCCGATTCATCCATTAGGCCATAAATGCTGAAAAAAGCTAAGCAGAGTTCTACGAAGCGAGAACCTTTTGTCCTCTATTCTCGAAGTAATATGCGATCTCCCTGAGGTGCTTGCCCCCACTAAAACGAGTCAGTGTGAGCAAGGGAGGACCAAGCCCAAAGATGCTCTCCCTTTATCTCTTAATGCCTGATAGTTGAGGTTTATCGAACTTTTATTTTCTATGCTTTTGTCACCGAGGAGATACTAGGCAGGTCATGAGGATTTTGTTGCCTTCATCAATCGATTGAACTGTTGCCGATGATCAGAAGTCTTCTTTTTCCTTTTTAGCCTTATACTGTTCCTCCACCCAACGGAAGTAATCGCTGCGATGCGCCCTTCTCCAGGCATAGTCGTCCTCCTCCACATCAGCTGATATTATGATAGCGCATCTTTGCTCCTCACCCCCGAATTCCATAACCGGGAACTTGATTGATTTGTTCACCCGCTGGACATAACTGCGCATGAACTCCACATCCTCCTTCCCGTATTTCGGAGGAAGTTGGACAGTGAAAGTGTTGACCTCGCGTACTGCATCGAAGTGATAGCGCACCTCCGCATCCGCTAGCATGCTGACGAAACGGTCGCCCTCCTTCCTGCGTTTGGAGAGCTCCACCATGCGCTTCACCCAAACATCCCCTATCGATGGTAATACTGTTTCCTCGCCCAAAACCTTCCACATGATGAGACGAATCAAGAGGGGAATACAAAAGCTTTGCACGCAGGTTCGCTTCATATTTTAGGCAAGGGATATCCTTTCGTCGAAAGAGCACGTTAGGAGTTTGTGACGTACGATTAGAGAGCGAGATTTCTAAAATTCTGTCATGAGAGTTAGCTGATGGGCCGTGTTGTCATGATAATGTTTATCATAAGGAGGCGCATTATCGGTTTCCGATGCCATCCTTGTGGGCCTTCGAAAGACGTAGAAATCTATACGCTAACCATTTGTTCGAATGGCGTGAAAAAGCAGGATTCGTAGAGCTATTGGTAGTAAGTCTCTTTTTCGTCGCCTTGATGGGATTAGCCGCCCAGCTGCGCATCTATCTTCCTTTCACTCCCGTTCCTTTCACCGGACAAGTGCTAGTGGTTTTGGTGGCAGGTTTCATATTGGGTAGATTCGGCGTGGTAAGCACGGGTACATATCTCGTCCTCGGCTCGATAATGGGCTGGTTCAGTGCCGGAAGTGGTATATCTGCATTGACTGGTTTGACGGCAGGATACCTCTTCGGTTTTCTGGCAGCCACGATCATTATAGGTGAATTCGCTCAGAGACGCAGAGAATGGTCCTTCATGCAGATCTTAGGATTGATGATCCTAGGTGAGGCAATCATATTGATCATGGGTTCTTGGTGGTTAAGCGCTCTTCTAGGGATTAACCTGATTAAAGCTGTCTATATAGGAATCCTGCCTTTCCTAGCGGTGGATGCGCTCAAGGTGATTATCGCCTCCTCCATCGTATATGGGATTACGCCCAGGCCGACATAAGGAAAAGCGTACATAGGAAAAGGAAATTCATCGTAGAGAGAAAGGCTGCGAAATTTTCCTTTGGAGAGGAATTTGGCTGGAGCGGGACTTTTCGCGCCCCAAGCCAATTTTTTTATCTTCTAAATTTCGGATCCACTCATGCCAGCCTTGCACTACTTAGGCTTAGCGATTTTATTCCCATGCCATCTTAATCGAGCATCATGATGATCTCGAATTTGATTTCGCTCTGATGCACTCAACCATACGAATCGGCCCTTCTGACTGCGTCGATCATCTTGGCCACCATGACTGTTTCCTTCACGTCATGAGCACGGATGATGTCAGCCCCATGCATCATGGCTACGGTGGCGATGGCCAGGCTTCCCTCCTTACGATCCTTGGGCTCTACTCCAAGCACCTTACCGATGAAACTCTTGCGAGAGGCGCCTAGCAATATGGGCCGGCCTAGGCAGCGTAATTCACGCAATCGCATCACTATTTGCAGATTGTGGTTCAAATCCTTTCCAAAACCGATGCCAGGATCTATGACCATGGCATCCTCTCTGACACCTATTGCCCTGGCTGCCTGCATTCTCTCCTTCAGAAACAGCGATATGTCACCGATTACATCCACATATCTAGGGTCATCCTGCATGCTCTCAGGCTGGCCTTGCATGTGCATCAAAACTACCCCCGCCCGCGCATCGGCCACAACCTCAGCCATTCTCGCATCCCTCAGCCCTTCCACATCATTTATTATGCTGGCCCCGGCCTCCAGAGCTGCTTTAGCTACCTGATGACGCCTGGTGTCCACAGAGATTGGTACACGGAGGCGGTCCACCAGTTCCTCCACCACCGGCAGCACCCTCTTCATTTCTTCCTCCAGAGTCACCATCTTAGCATAGGGACGAGTGCTCTCTCCTCCCACATCGATTATCGAGGCCCCCTCCGCTTCCATCTCTAGTGCCCTGCGCACCGCGTCCTCTTTACTTAGGTACAGACCGCCGTCAGAGAAGGAGTCAGGGGTGACGTTTAATATCCCCATCACCAACGGAGCGCTGAGTTCCAGTTCACCACCTGCAAATTTCCATAGCTTGGGTTTGGGTGATAGATAATGAGACAATGAATCCCACAAAGGACGAAGTCGGTCCTCTACGGGAGAAAGGCAAGATGGATTCTGAAGCACCCCATGCTCGAATACCAGCATCGCCCTTTCTAGACCACCAGCAGAGAACCTGAAGGCATCTCCTCCAAGCTCTTCCACAACGCAAGAAAGGGAGTCCAAGTCAGCCGCGTCCCTGCTCTCCACGAAGAAGAAGCTCAGAGCATATAGATCTATTTCCGATTCAGCCACATCTGGGAGGCCGAGCCTCTTCCATTCCCTCTTCGCCTCCTCGATATTAGAATAGTTGCGCAAGCGAACGATCATGTCCTCTCCTCGACCAATGGCTCCAGGAACTCCATAAGATCCAGGACCTGGGTGCGGCTGGCGCAGAGATCTCTTCCTCTGCTGAGATTGTTCACGCAAAAAGGACAAGTGGTTGTCAAAACGTCCGCGAAGCTTGCTTCCTTCATTCTCTGAGCGGCTATCTGCTCTGATAATTCTGGGAAAGCCGATCGCACCCCTCCGCCACCACCGCAGCATCGTGCTGTCTCTCTATGTCTTTGCATCTCTATTACTTCCGCTTTTGGGATCCGGGCTAAAATTCTCCTTGGAGCGTCATACACTCCCATGTGACGACCGAGATGACAAGGGTCGTGGTAAGTCAGCTTGCCCTGAAAAGGCCTAATTTTCACGTCTCTCTCAGCTAGGAACTCAGTCACATGCTTCACTTTGAAATCTACCTTAACGTGCCGAGGATACTCCTCTTTGAACATTCGGTAGCAGCCAGCACACGAGAACACCACCTCATTCACACCTCTGGCGGTAATCCCTTCCACGTTCCTCTCCATCACAGCCTTGATTTCATCTCCGCTGAGACCGATACGTTGTAGCACGCTACCACAGCATCCAGCGTCGGTGACCACGAACCTCTCTTTCATCTTCCTAAGTATTGATGTGGTGGCGAGGGCGATGTTGGTGTTACGATATGCTGCGGTGCAGCCTGCAAAATACCCCAGCTCAGCTCCTCTATCTCCCTCCCCGATGATCTCCTGGACACGCCTGCTCTCAGAATAGGGATTGCCGAAATTCCTAACGTTCTGTATCACCCGCTGGTGTGGAGGCAATACTTTGCCACTGGCTATCAGAGCCCTCCGGGCGCTCTCTACAATATCCACCACTTCTATGCCTGAGGGACAGCGACGCTCGCACTCCTTGCAGGTGGTACATTGATACAAACTCTTCATCACGCTTGCATCAGAGTCTATCTCTCTCATGAGGAGGCCGTAGGATAGGATTATCCTTCCCCTCGCGACACTGGTGTCCCAGCCTATTCCCTCGTAAGTAGGGCAAACGGATTTGCAGAAGCCGCAATAGGTGCAAGTCATCATGGCCTTCTGCAATCTCCGCAGATTCTCTGTGTCATCTACTCCATTCATATGTCACACCGCTCTGGGCACCACCACACTCCCGTCGAATATCACCGTCACCCTGGCTTCTCCATTCCGTGATAGAGCATCGTCAAGGGCTTCTTGGACGCTGTGGAAAGGCTCTAATCTTATCCTCCTCAGGGCATCATCTGCCAAGGATGTGACGGCACATATCCTTGCACGCTTGCCCATGTCAGCCATTTTGACCGCTTTATGATCTCCTAGACAATATTCCGTTTCTACCTTGCTACGGAGGTGGTCGGCGTCAATCGCCTTAGAGAGAAGATGATAGAACCTTTCCTCCCCTATGCCTTGACGGCATTTGGATACCAAAATCAATGCTCCTCCATCCTTGAGGATGTTGCTGGCATTCTCCATCGCCTTCTGAGATTGATACAGATCGACATCCATTGGATAAGATGCTATTGAGATTACTATATCGGCTTTTGCCTTGGCTTTCACCACGAATACGTCATCCGCCCACTGGACGGCCCGCGCGAAAGAAGCATTTACCTCTCCGAACGCGGCCCTGTAGATCGAGTGATGCCTGTCGAGCACTGCTTGTAATCCAAGTATGGTCTTATCCTGGAGGGCGTTCAAGCAGTCCATCATGTCCTCGTGGACAGGGTTCCCCTGGAGGACAAGGGACTTGGCCTGAGGGCGCAATGCCAAACGATGGTTTTGCTCGATCGTGGCGTAGGCACATACCCCTGGCAGGATAGACTTACGCCCTCCTGTGTACCCCGCGAAATAATGCGGCTCAACACTGGTCATTATCAAGATGCGGTCATGCTCCTTGACCAGTTCATTCACTCTTATCTCTGTTCCTTCACGCGAGGTGACGAGGTGATAGGTTGGGGAGAGGCGGCAATCATGGATGTGTATCGAGCCTTGCAGGGAACTAAGGAACCTGCCAAAGATCATTTCCATCTCATCTTTAGTCGGTGCCCTATGAGCCCCAGTGGCGACAAGGAATGTGGCTTTCGACAAGCGAACCCGTCTGCTGAGCACCTCCAGCATTTTCGCGGTGGGAGTGGGACGAGTCCCATCATTAACTATTATTAAAACATCCCCTTTATCGAAGAAATCCTCTATCAGCGGAGCGGAGATGGGATGGTCCAGTGCATGCTCCAGCTCCACCAGGTCTTCTGCTGAGTCCACCTGATTGGGCCTGATGACCTCCAAGAGATTCTCATCTGGTATTGATAGAGTTTGGACCTCATCTTTTCCGAAAGGTATCTCAAGACGCATGCGATGTTTTTCGAGGAAAGAGGCCCGCGCTATTGAATCTTTCCCAGCATCTTCTATTAGAATTGCCTAGGAATTATCATCGCCGAGCGCAGGTCTGTAATGATATATCTTGAATATAGACATCTCATCTCGGGTGAGCGATGACATTACTTTCAGAGATAGGAGAGAAGGCTGCCGTGCGAAGGATTCAAGAAATCATAGCCCGAAGAGGTGGCAGGAGCAATATCGGGCCTGGTGATGATGCGGCTGCCATCGAGGTGGGAGATGCTTATGTAGTGATTACCACGGATCTGATAGCTCAGAGTACGCATATTGTTCCCGGAATGAGTCCATGGCAGATCGGCTGGAGTTTAGCGGCCATCAATTTTAGCGATGTGGCTGCCATGGGCGCCAAGCCCTTGGGACTGTTGGTCTCCATGGGCCTCACTCCAGATATGCAATGGGAGACGTTGGATGAAATCCTGGAAGGTATATTGGATTGCTGCGCGCGCATCAATACCGAGCTACTGGGAGGAGATACCAAGGAGACCAAAGAATTGACCATGGTCGGCACGGCTCTGGGCAGGGTGGAAAAAAATAGAATATTATTGCGCAAAGGGGCCTCTCCTGGTGACCTCTTGGCCATCACCGGAAGCGTTGGTCTGGCCGCAGCCGGCTATCAATCTCTGCGCAAGGGTTTGGGATTCAGAATGGCAGAGAAGGCATTGCTCGAGCCTCAGCCTAGAGTAGAGGAGGGCATGATGCTCTCATCCTCACAGGTTGTCACATCCTGCATGGACGTCTCAGACGGCCTTGCCTCCTCGGTATACGCTCTATCCGAAAGCAGCGGTGTTTCTTTCGTTTTGGAGCATGAGGAGATACCAGTGGAAGAAATGGTGCTGGAGATAGCTGAGGCGGTGGGCATGGACGCTAATGAGCTTGCATTATATTTCGGTGGTGACTACCAACTTCTTTTCACCATAAAGCCAGAGGGACTAGGGAAGCTACGTTCGCTAATGGGTGAGAAGTTCTCCGTGATCGGGAGGGCAATACCGAAAAGCTCCGATAATGTTATAGCCCGGGGGCGTGACATAGTTAAGCTAGAGAACAGAGGCTATGAGCATTTCCGCAAAGACAGGCGTTGAGGCTCGGTTTTGGACTTTGAAAGGAGAGATAGTGGAGTGTCAGCTATGTCCTCATCACTGCCATATAAAGAACGGGGGCGTGGGGATCTGCGGAGTGCGCCAAAACCGTGCTGGAAGATTGTACTCGCTGATCTATGGCAAGGCCTCCTCAGTGCATGTGGATCCTATGGAGAAGAAGCCGCTCTTCCATTTCCTGCCAGGAGAAATGGTGCTTTCCTTAGGCAGCATCGGTTGCAATCTTAAATGCGCCCATTGCCAGAACTATACCATCTCTCAGGCCCGATTCGGCTCTATTTACTTACAGGATATAAATTGCGAGGACGTGATAAGATGGGCTAAGGAGAGCCGCACCAATGCTGTAGCCCTCACCTATAACGAGCCGACCATCTGGCATGAATTCGCCTACGATCTCTTCCTTCTTTGTCGTGAGAAAGGTTTAAAGACCATCTATGTGACGAACGGATTCATCGAGGAGGAGCCGCTCAAAGAGATAGCACCGTTACTTGATGCCATGAATATCGATGTGAAGGGCTTTAGAGAGGATTTCTATCGTGATGTATGCAAGGCCAGATTGGCGCCTGTGTTGGCCGCTTGCGAGCTCTCATATCGCCTGGGAGTGCATATCGAGTTGACCTACTTGATCATACCTAAGAGGAACGACCAGGAGGCAGAGATCAGGGATTTCTGCCGCTGGGTGGCCATGAAGCTGGATCCCAAGGTACCTGTCCACTTCACCCGCTTCCATCCTGATTACAGGATGCTGGACCTGCCCTCGACACCCATGAGCACGATGCAGACGGCCTTTAGAATTGGAAAGGAAGAAGGGCTGAAATTCGTGTATCTGGGAAATGTGTGGTCAGAAGAGGAGGACACACGGTGCCCTAAATGCGGTACCTTGAATATTAAGCGCGACGGGTATGCCGTTCGGAAGCTAGCGGTGAAGGACGGAAGATGCTCCAGCTGCGGCCAGGACCTCTATATGGTGGAGAAGTGAACTCAATATAAGAGGGCCAATACAGGGTTGCCCAGGACTGCAGAGGCTATGATTCCTGCGGTTATGAAGAGGAGGAAGGGGATCTTTGGAGTTACCCATATCCTTCTCGCACCAAATATTTCCAATTCTTCCAAAATCTTCTCGTTATCCTCATCATCTCTAGGGAAGAAGGTGAATTTGATCTCACCCTCCACAATTCTTTCCATGGGCCACACGAACTTTCTCTTGGCCTCTCTTATGTTGATACGATATCCAAGAAACATGGCGGGGAATGTGATATCGCGTTTAGCGATATTGTAAACGAACAGGCCTAAGGGCACTATCAAAGAGATAATGGCAGCATTGAAGAGCACCAGCAAAGAGAAAGGGAAAAGGAGAGCCACTATTTCATTAGTGAACTGAAGGAGAGGAAATTCTCCTATGACAGGATATGCGGGAAACATGAGGGACAGAGCGATCAAGGCCTTGGCATCTGCCCCTCCTTTTATTACATCAATCTGGTACATGAACATCAGCAAGAGGAACATCACCAGAACGCTAAGAAGCTGCCAAAAAAGGATGTTGTTCATGAAAGTAACAAAAAGGTATGCCAAGGAAACGAGTGCGGCCACATAGAATAGCAGAGGCACTGGATTAATGCCCTCTTCAAATATGCCTTTGCGCTCCCAAAAGATGTCGAAAAATACCACACCCAAAGGCACCACGAACAGCAATAAACGCGAGTCGACATTAAGGATTACTATCTGATAGATTATCAGCCCCAAGCCCACGCACCCTAGGAAAAGCCAGTAAAGGTCAGATGCTAGTCTTGTCCTCCAATCAGAGTATGACGCCGCCGCCATCACGACCAATGCCACTATCAGGCGCGATAGGTCCAGCCATTCCATGCCCCGCTAATCCATGCCTACTTTTATAATCGTTCCGTCATGAGTTCTTTCTGCTGCCACCCCCACTCGCGCATAATTAAATATTTTTATACATCCCATGCATTGGCCCCCTGCATCTGAGGGAGGTTGCAACAGTGACCAGCCCCATGCGCATAGTGACTTTGTCATTGATACTGATGATCGTTCTGGTACCCTTGGTCTCAATCGCTTCAGCGCAGCCTCAGAACGTTTTTGATGTGGACACATACACGCGCAGGATAGCTGGAGGTGGGGAAGCATCGTATAAATGGGTAGTCTTCAATAATGGCACATCTCCCCTCTTGGTTAGGCCTTCGGCGATCAACCCCCTGCCTGAGGACCTTAAGATCTCTTTTACTCCTTCCTTCACCACATTGGCCCCAGGAGAGTCAAGCACTCTTCTGATGACTGTAATAACCAATCCCAATATGGCAGATGCCAATATCACCTTGCAAGTCAAATTCACGGCCACCCCCATGGACGATCCGGAGGATTATAGCGAGGTGTTGCGCAGCGCTATACTCATCGTCGATTCTAATCTTGGTAATGTCGGTGTCAATGCCATTTTCGGCATTTGGCCCAATCCTCTGCCACCACCATTAGATGGAAATTGGGGAGCATTTTTGGTGACCATCATGGGGTGGATCCTCATAGCGCTATTCTTTGCCTTCGTCCTCGACCCCTTGGTCCACCGTATAACGCGAAGAACTACCACTAAGCTTGATGACATAGTGCTCAAGATAATTCGGGCTCCGTTGTTCATATTCATATTGAGCTACGGGGCAGTAGTTTCCTTGGAGATTCTGAATATAGACCGTGACCTGGTGGCGGAGATCGAGGCGGCTTATAAGGTCATACTTGTACTACTAGTGGTCTGGGTCGTATATAAGGTGTATAAAGAGATAGTGCTTTACTACGCAAAGGAATATGCCAAGAAGACGGAAACGGAGATAGATGATGTCGTGGTCCCTTTGATGGAGAAGATTGGGCTCATAATCATTCCTACCATAGGCCTCATGACCATACTCTCCATGTTCGGTTATGATCTGACTGCCCTGCTGGCGGGCGTAGGATTCTTGGGCATTGTGGTAGGTTTCGCCGCTCAATCCACCCTTGCCAATTTCTTTGCTGGGTTGCAGCTTTTGGCCGATAGGCCCTTCAAAGTCGGTGATATCCTTCGCCTGGAGGGGGGAAGTCAACTGGTAGTTAAGCATATCGGCATGAGAGCCACCAAGCTCTACAACCCTGACACCGATGAGCTGGTGGTGATACCTAACAATGAGATCGCCAACAAGCAGATAATCAATATGGTGGAGCCAACGCGCACTTTGCGCATAATCATAAACGTCGGAGTGGCCTATGGCTCTGACGTGGAGAAGGTCATGACCGTGATGCGCCAGACAGCCTTGGACCTTCCTAACACCTTGAAAGATCCAGAGCACTTGCCAGTGGTGCGTTTCTCAGACTTCGGGGACAGCTCCTTGAACTTCAGGATATTCATCTGGGTGGACGACGTGAGCAATCGCTTCAAAGTGGCATCTGAGTACAGGCAGGAGCTTAATCGCAGGTTCGCTCAGGAAGGCATTGAGATACCTTTCCCGCAGAGAGTTGTAACCATAAAATACGATAAGAGCGTGCAACCCTCTGAACGCAAAGGTTGAAGCTTCACACCAACTTCAGCCCTAATTCCAGAGCTTGGCGCATGGCAGCCTGGTAATCTTCCGGCTTTACGCGGCATAGCAGCTCTGGATAGAGATGAGCCAGATGCATTGGGCGATACTGATCCATGATATTCACCAAGGCCTCAGGCAGATTCTCCGACAACCACTGCAGGATGGGGAAGGTGCAGCACTCTAGATGACCTGGCAGCATCAGATGCCTAACCAAGACATCTGCTCGCTTGGACGCCAGGAGATGATTGCAAGTAACCACTCTGAAATAATCATCTACCTTGGAGTACCGTTTGGCACAATCATCATTCCCATATTTCAGGTCGGCAAGGAAGAGGTCCATAGTGCCCTCCAGGAGACTCATGGACTCCTTGCTCATGTACATGTTGGAATTCCATATCTGAGGAAGATTGCAGCGTGTCTCCTTCAAAACCTCCAATACGTATGCTAGATTCGGAGTTGGCTCTCCCCCCACCCAGTTCACGTTCAAGGCCCGATCATCCCATTCCCTCACCAAAGAGATCTTGAACCCCGCGCGGCCCACCTCGCTTAAATTCTCCAACCGCCTTGCCATCAGCTCTGCAGGTATGTGTTTGCCAGCGGTAGGATGGGTGGAGATATCGCAGTTCTGGCAGAAGACGCATTCGAAATTGCAGCCAGCAAAGAAGATGGTATAAGATGGTACCAAAGGAGCCTCCTCACCATAATGCATAAAATGGCTGGCGATGTGCGCATCCAATACCCCACATTTACCAGAGGCACCCGAAGCGCGATCTACTCCACAGCGCCTTTCGCACAGATTACATTCCTTCAACATCCTTTTAGCGATGGCTAGCTTCAGGTCCAGCAAGTTTTGTTCTTGCCTTGTATCAGTGGGCTTGCTCCTAAGAGCTTTGGAGTGTGCCTTCCAAAGGTCCTCTAAAGGCATATCCTTATCGAAGGGGGCAGGGATCGCCAAGGCTCTATGGAATGACGGGGGGTTGTGCCCTCTTATGATCGCATAATAATGCCTTAGCGGCTCCTTGATATGTTTCATCAATGCTTGGTTAATACGGCAGCAGATTAATCCTTTGCTGAGGAAGTGATTATAAAGATAAGCAAGAATAATCAACAGGTAGAGAATAAGCAGGAGATGGAAGAATGGAGGTCATGACCGCTATCCAAAAGAGGAGAAGCATCAGAAAGTATAAGGCGAAGGAGATACCGAAGGATTTGCTGTTGGAGATATTGGAGGCAGCTAGGCTGGCACCTTCCGGAGCTAACCGGCAGCCCTGGCAATTGATAGTGGTCACGGACCCAGAGAGGCGAAGGGGTCTAGTTCCGATCTGCAAGGACCAGAAATTCATAGCTGATGCTTCTGCTTTCATAGCCGGTGTAGATGATCCAGCGCAGAAATGGGCGAGGGTGGATGTGGCTATCGCCATGGAGCATATAGCTTTGGCAGCGGTGGAGAAAGGGCTTGGGACGTGCTACATTGGGGCCTTCGACGGCGAGAAATTGGCTTCGTATCTAGGGGTTCCTAAACCCTATGTGATTACTGTAGGAATGGCCTTGGGATATCCAGATGAGACCCCTGAGGCTAGGAGCCGCAAGCCCTTGGCAGAGCTGGTCCATTGGGAAAGATTCGGAGGAGGACCATAGAAATCGAGCGCCAAGGATTTTAATCGCCAAACGGATTCGACGTTGGGCATTGTTTTAGCCTTTCCAGCCCCTCAACCAGGAAAGAGCCGAGGTGAGGAATGTCCAATACTAATAGTGGAGAGGGGCGATGGAGGGATTACCACAACATTTGGTTAGTCCTTTTCTTATCCTGGACACTACTCTACGCGGACAGGGCCATCACTGGACCGGTCGTCTCCTGGATGATCGCGAATCAAGTGGGATTCATGCTCGAAGCACCGATGCCTCACGCCATTGGAGGCATAATAGGCTCCATGTTCTTCGCTGGATACATGCTGACGCAGTTCCCCGCGGGTCATTTAGGGGATAGGTATGGGCATCGGGTCCTGATCTTCATCAGCGTTCTATGGTCTGGTATCGCAACTCTGTTGAACGGCTTAGTAAAGAGTTTGAATTCTTTCGTAGCCTTGCGTATAATTACAGGCCTGGGAGAAGGTGCCTACTATTCTAATGATCGTGCCATCATTTGCCAGGTAACTCCAGAAAAGAGCCGGGGATTGGGGTTGGGCATAGTCTTCACCGGCCTTGCCCTTGGTATGACCCTGGCTTTCGTGCTGACACCTATGATAATCCAAGCAGGAGAGCAGATGTTGGGTGAAGAGGCTGCCTGGTCCCTGCCATTCATCATCTTCGCCTTCCCTACCCTCATAATGTCCTTTGTGCTATGGAAAGTCTTCGCCATTCCTTCATCTGACATATTGGCTGCAGGCAAAAGGATGGTCTCATGGGCTGTCGTCTTCCTAATGGTGCTGATGGGGGTATACCTGGCATCGGCGGAGCTAGGGCTTGGAGCGGTATCCCAAGCTATCCTAGTATTAACGGCCGCGATGGCGCTTATCGCTTTCATTTATTCAAGCAGAGGATTTGTTAAATCCAAAGCGCTCAAGGATAGGAAACTAGTGATGGTTTATCTATCCGCCATTCCTCTTCTTTATACCCTTTGGTTCTTCGGTTTCTGGGCGCTGCTTGTGGTTGCCGAGGCATCAAATATGGGGTTGCCAGGTGCTGCCTTGTATGCAGCGCTCTTCGGTTTGGCTAGCGGCATCGGCTATCCCTTGGGAGGAAAACTGTGCGATTGCTTTGGAGCTAATAGAAGGAGAGCTGTCTACATCCTGCTATGCCTTAGCGTTGTCCTCGCCATAATTGCGATCGCTTGGTTGGTCCAAGGCGAATCTCCGCATCCCCTGGCCCTAGGAGTGCTGCTATTCATAATGGGAGTGCTATTCGCCGCGTCCCAGACCGCCAATATGGCTCTTACCGCCGATCTCTCCCCAGCTGAGGAAAGAGGGAGCTCATTTGGCATGTG